>PKWS01000242.1:0-751 GCA_003132105.1 Desulfosporosinus sp. | reverse complement strand
CTCATTGACGCGATTCCTCTCTTCATGCTCTCTAAGCCAAGAAACTTCCTCTGGCTTGGTTTGAAGGGGGGTGAAATGCCCAACGCCGTAATCAAGCCTCGTCGTAACCAAGCCATGAATGAAATGAAATTGCCAAGAGAACCGTTTAAGCCAACCCTAAAGAACTGCTCCTTGAAAGCTTTGGTGAACGTGCAATTCATTTGCATTCATCCATTGACGAAATTCCTCTCTCCGTACTCTCTAAGCTAAGAAACTTCCTCTAGCTTGGGTCGCGGTGAGTAATCATCACCTACTATACTTAACCAAATCATATAGTCTTTTGTTTTGATAAATTCGCTCCTTGCCGATTTTCTCCGAAGTTAAAAATCCTTCCTTTTCAAGAGCATTAAGGTAATTGACTGCTGTTTTCCTTGAAACTGATAAGCCATTTTCAATATTCAATATAAGCAATTTTTGTATAAAACTCATAAAATAATAAATCAATAAGCTCCTTAGAATATATTTTAGGAAGCTTGTCTTTAATTTCAGCACTCATAGTATCAACTTCTGCATTGATTTTTTTGACAATCTGTAATGTTTCCTCTGCTGTTTCTTCAATTCCAGTTAGAATATAGATAATCCAATCCTCCCAGTTTTCTTCTGTTCTAACTTCCTGCAAAAGCTTATAATATGCAGATTTATTACGAATGATATAGTTGTTTCAAATATAGGATTGGGCTGTCGAGCAACTCGTAGATACCCTTGTATTTGA
>PKWS01000069.1:2465-4072 GCA_003132105.1 Desulfosporosinus sp. | reverse complement strand
GCGGTGTATATTACAATACCGACAATAATTGAGGGAATCCCTGTCAAGACATCGGTGGCAAAGCGAACTCCAATACTTAGCCAACTGGTCCGATCATACTCTGTCAAATAAATTGACGCAAGAATACCGACTGGAATCCCAATAAGACTTGCGATCAAAACCATGATTAGGGTCCCCACGATCGAATTAGCCATCCCACCCCCAGGCGCACCCATTGCCTTCGGTAAATTCACGAAAAATTCCAAGTTCAAGGCGCTAAGTCCATTCTTAACAACGTAGCCGAGAACTCCAAACAGTGGAATAAGCGCAAGTAATGTCGCAACTATAAAAATACCCATCATCATCCGGTTGCGATATTTACGTAGGCGATCATGCATTACGAGATTCCTCCCTTCGGACCACGTGCTACAGACCAAACAAGAAGTCGCGCAAAAACATTCAGTATAAGGGTAATACCAAATAAAATAAGACCAATTTCAACAAGTGAACTTAAATAAAGAGCGTACGTCGCTTCTGTAAACTCGTTGGCGATCACGGCAGCTATAGAATAAGCGGGAGCAAACAAGGAAGGAAGAATATCTGGGCGATTTCCGATCACCATGGTTACAGCCATCGTTTCCCCGAGAGCTCGACCTAAGCCAAGCATAACCCCACCAAGAATTCCTGATTTGGCATAAGGTAGAACTGCTAACCGGATCATTTCCCACTTCGTGGCACCCAAGGCTAAGGCGGCTTCCCGCTGTTCATTAGGCACTGCTGCCATTACTTCCCCAGATATCGCCGCGATGGTGGGCAGGATCATAACGGCCAAAATCAACCCACCCGCTAACATACCAAAGCCAAGTGGAGTGCCTTGAAATAAAGGAATAAACCCAAACCACTTTGCGAGTCCCGGTTCGACAGTTTCTCTCAGCCAAGGGGCTAAGACAAAAATTCCCCATAATCCGTAAACAACACTGGGAATTGCAGCAAGCATCTCTACCAAAAAGGCAATAACAGAACGGACCTTTGAGGTCGCCATCTCATTAAGAAAAATAGCCACGCCTAGACCGATCGGGGCTGCAATAATTAAGGCCAAAAGAGAAGTCACTAATGTCCCATAGATAAACGGAAGGGCTCCAAAATGTTCCTTGACTGGATCCCATTCGCGACCAGTGATGAAACTAAAGCCAAACTTCTCGATACTCGGACGTGCCGAGTCAAACATCTGCCACCCCATCCAAACCATAAGAACCAAAACACTGATGGCCATCAAAAGTGTCAGTAAACGCAAGGTCTTGTCTCCTAGGGAAGCTGTGAGTTTATACTTTTTACTCATATCTTCTGATCCTTCCGCCTTCCTCATTCACATCTTCAAAAAACGCTGGTAGTATGTACTTAATATCCAGTATATATTAGGCACTTGGAAAAGCCCAGCATTAGCTGAGCCTGTCCCACTTATAATGACACTTTGCAGGTGGATTTAAAACTCCACCTGCAGTAAGTTTCTATATTTACTTTAGCAAAGGTTGGTTCTCAAAGGTGATAGTTTTAAGCATTGTTTCTTCACGAGTTACTAAAGTCGCTGGCAACTTCGCATATTGCAATCCTTCAGAAAGGTTCTGACC
>PKWS01000069.1:0-2410 GCA_003132105.1 Desulfosporosinus sp. | reverse complement strand
AGCATTAACGATTGACACTCTCATGTCATCGGGAATTTTGGCTGTAGTAGCAGCTGCGGAAGCCCCTTGAAGGGATGGGGCTAACCATTTCCCTTCCTTGTTTTGCATCATGGCAAAGGTCATGTTGTTTTGAACCGCGTAAGCAAGCTCAACGTATCCTATATAACCCGGAGTTTGTTGAACGACACCCGCAACCCCGGCATTTCCTTTACCGCCAACCCCAACCGGCCAATTCAAAGATGTTCCTTTACCCACCTTACTTAACCAATCTGGGCTGATACTACTAAGATAGTCCGAGAAAATATACGTTGTCCCGCTCCCATCCGAACGATGAGCAACCATGATTTTTAGGTCTGGCAAAGATACCCCTGGATTATCGGCTGCGATCCGTGTATCATTCCAATTAGTAACCTTACCAAGGAAAATATCCGCCAGTACCATGGGACCTATTTTAAGATTTTTCGGGGCATTGGGAACATTATAAGTAACCGCTTCGGCTCCTAGTGTTAAAGGGATGTGTAGGATTTTTCCGCCTTTTGCTGCCTTAAGCTGCTCCTCTGTCATTGGACCATCCGTTGCTCCAAAATCTAAGGTTTGACTTGAAACTTGATTAATTCCTGCCCCACTGCCTACGCCTTGATAGTTAATCGTAACGCTAGAATTTTTTTTGTGATACTCATCAATTTGTTGGTTTAACAGTGGATAGACAAAGGTGCTTCCTGCCCCAGTTAAATTAACNNATTCTGCGCTCCGCACCCTACTAGAGAAAGAACCAACGCGCCAGTTAATATGCCAGTTAGGAATTTACTCTTATTAGCAAACACAAGAATTTCCCCCTATCAGATTCTTAATTTTCTATATCCAATGTACCATACTAACGTTAAGCCTAGATTAACTCTGTGTAAAGTTTGTGTTAATTGGCTACATTTAATGTATAAANNNAAACGTTAGATCCTGTCGATACGTGCGGCTGTGGAGAGACTGGATATCTGACAACCCGAACTGTCCCTGTTGACTTGGCCCACGGTGTGGGACACATAGAAAATGTACCTATCTATCACTGTCGTTCTAAAAACTGCCAAGAATTCACGCTACCTTCGATCGCAGCGCGCCGCCTCGACGATATTGCGGAAGAAATGGAAACCACCCAAGCAACAGAAGCCGTTTATACCTGGATTGTCCATGGAGAACAGTCCCTTGACCCACTTCAACTGGCAAATGATCAAACCAACTTACAGGCTTTTACTCTTCAGTTTGGCGGACGTGAGTATGCAGATGCGCATGTTGTGCTGATCGTACCTGGCCATGCAATCTTTTTTCACAGTACGCTTGAAGAGACCGAATACTACTTACTTCGTTACGAAGAGGACATTCGAACAGAGGGGATATGGTTTTCCTTTCTGAAATTTTACTATGAAGAACCAGAATTAGACTATGAAGATTTCCTTGAATGGTCAGAAGACGGACACCTTAAAGAAATAGGGCGCATTACCCTTGATGAGGTAGAAGATACGTTGATCGATGAATTTGGAGAATGGACATAAGAAAGTGGCGTGAGTAGGTTACTCACGCCGCTTTCTTATGTCCATTGGGAGTCAGTGTCTTGGCCCGTTCGCACACGTTCCATTGCTCCTTAAAAATTGCTATATTATCAACACTATTCTTATACAGAGCCAAAATTTAAAGTCAAGAGCCGGCCCTAATCCCGTCGCCAAAACCACCTCTTGTCCCACCTTTACTTATCTTTCTTGCCCCCGCGATGTTTTCTCTTGCCCTTATGAAGTAGATTATCGGCACCCCGCCAAAATCGTGCTTTTTCCTTTTCTTGAATACCCTCGCTCGGCTTTTCTTTGCTTTGCGTACTTGTATTCGCTACTTCTTTGCTCTGTACGCCTTTATATGGTGCCTCTGCACCCCGTACAGCCTTATAGCGTCCAGTTTTACCCGACGCGCCCTTGTAAGGTGCTGCTGCTACACTCCGCGCATCCTTATAGCCGCTCGCTTTGCCCAGAGCAGCTTTGTAGGGAGTTACTATGCTCCGCTCAGCCTTGGAGCGGCCCTCTTTTTCGGGCGCACCCTTTGGTGTTTCTATGCTCCGTGAATTCTTGAATCGTTCCTCTTTAATTGGAGCACCCTTGCGCGGTGCTTTTTCTACTGTTCGCGCATCTCTGTAGCCTCCCGCTTTACCTGGGGCACCTTTGTAGGGTGCTTTTTCTACACTCCGCGCATCCTTATATCGTCCTGGTTTAGCCAGTGCGCCCTTATAAGGTGCTTCAGTGGTTCGTGCATCCTTGTAGCGTGATTCTTTACCTTGTAATACCTTGTTGGGTGCTTCTATGTTTCGCACACCTTTGTAGCGTGGCTCTCTACTCTGCGCGCCCTTGAGTGGTGCTTCTTTGCCTTGCGCACC
>PKWS01000421.1 GCA_003132105.1 Desulfosporosinus sp. | reverse complement strand
CAGTCGTTCCTGTGGTTAGCTTTTAAAGTCTGTTATTTACATGTTATTGCATATTATTAGCCAATTAATTAAATTTTCTTTAAAATTTTCTAAATTTAAAGCAGGATTTTTTTACCATATAGAGAATATCATTATGGACAAGCCCATCATGCCAGTCGAAGGGTGGTGATTCATAATGAATATTACCGATGTGCGGGTTCGGAAGATTAACACGGAAGGAAAGATGAAGGCAGTGGTCTCCGTGACCTTTGATGATGCTTTCGTCGTCCATGATGTTAAAGTCGTTGAAGGTATGAACGGTATTTTTGTAGCCATGCCCAGCCGTAAAACACCTGAAGGGGAATTTCGTGATATCGCCCACCCCATATCCGCTGCAGCACGAGAAGTGATCCAGACGGCTGTCTTAAAAGCATATCAAGAAGCGATTTAAACGCATTTATAGTCGCGAGGCACATTCGAAAAAATAACCAGTCAGTATGCCAGTCTATTTNNCCTTGTCTGACGCAAAATATCCTTGGCATCTTTGACTTGTTATTTTCTTTCATATGCCTTATTAGAAATGTTGAAGGGGACCTTGCAGATAGGTCTCCTTTTTCATAGAATATTAAAACTCAGATAAAAAAGGATTNNTCATGCATAATTTGGTAGCGGTGATCATGGCTGCAGGAAAAGGGACAAGAATGAAATCGAAGCTGCCAAAAGTCATGCATTCATTAGCAGGCAAAACTCTTATTGAACATGTCTTAGACACTGTAACCCAAGTTGGGATTGAACGTCCCTTGGTTATTGTAGGGCATGGACGAGAGAAGATTGAAACCTGCATTAATGAACGTGCAGAGCTCGTAGTTCAAACTGAACAATTAGGAACGGGACATGCACTAATGCAAGCTCTACCTTATTTAGATGGCGCCCAGACTGTTCTAGTCTTAAGCGGGGATCAGCCACTGCTTAAAACCGAGACATTACAAACCCTTATTGAATTGCACGAAGCTCAAGGGGTTAGCGCCACGGTATTAACAGCCTATATGGATCAGCCATTTGGCTATGGCCGAGTTATTAAAAATGGGGAATTCGTTGTCAAGATTGTTGAAGAAAAAGATGCCACATTTGATCAACGACAAATCAACGAAATCAACACTGGGACGTATTGTTTTAAGGGTTCTGCTCTCAAGGAAGCCCTGGCCAAAATTACCACTCAAAATTCGCAGGGAGAATATTATCTGACGGAAGTCTTTGATGTCCTTTTAAAGCTTGGAGAGAAGGTGCTGGCGTATTGTACCCTAGATTCCAAGGAAGCATTAGGCATTAATAGCCGGGCTCAATTGGCTGAAGCCGAAGCAATTTTGCGAAATCGTATTCTTGATCATTGGATGTCTGAAGGGGTTACGATTGTGGATCCTTCCTCGACCTTTATCGATGCGGATGTAGAGCTTACACAGGACGTCACAATTTTACCCTTTACACGCTTAATGGGTAAAACTCAGATAGAAGAGGATGCCGTGATTGGACCACAGACCAGTTTGGAGAATTGTGCGGTGGGGCGTGGTTCGGAAGTGACCTACACTGTGGCCAAAGATGCGGTGATTGGAGAACGTTGTCACATTGGTCCGTTTGCCTATTTACGACCGGGCACCAAACTAGAAGCGGAAGTAAAAGTGGGGGATTTTGTAGAAATAAAAAATAGTTGGATTGAAATGGGATCAAAAATACCACATTTGAGTTATATTGGAGACACACACGTGGGAAAATATGTGAATATTGGAGCGGGTACAATCACCTGTAACTACGACGGGGTTAACAAACATCCCACTAAAATAGGAGATCATGCCTTCATTGGCAGTAATACAAACTTGGTTGCTCCGCTTGAAGTTGGAGAACATGCTGTTACGGGCGCAGGTTCTACCATTACGAAGAATGTTCCGGCAAGGGCCTTGGCAGTTGAACGGAGCCCGCAGGTAATCAAGGAACATTGGCATAAGAGAAAAAATGAAATAGGGGGCTGAAAGACCCATGGCAGCAAAAGAATTTAAGATTTTTTGTGGGAATGCCAATCGTCCGTTGGCACAGGAAATTGTGGACTATCTTGGAGTTCCGCTTGGTAAAGCTAAAATTCAACGTTTCGGAGACGGGGAAATCTGTCTTGCCATTGATGAAAGCGTGCGGGGGTCGGATATTTATGTTGTTCAACCCACTTGCAATCCAACAAACGACAACATCATGGAATTACTGATTATGATTGATGCAATGCGTCGGGCTTCGGCGCGCCGTATTACTGCAGTGATGCCATATTATGGATATGCTCGCCAAGAGCGCAAGTCAAGAGCACGTGACCCAATTACTGCTAAATTAATGGCCAACTTGATTACCACAGCCGGAGCAGATCGTGTCGTAACTATGGATTTACACGCTCCGGCCATTCAAGGATTCTTTGATATTCCGCTGGATCACTTGCCTGGGGTTCCGATTTTAGCTGAGTATTTTCAGGAGAAGGGGCTTGAAAATCTCTGTGTCGTATCCCCAGACTTAGGGGGAGTTACAAGAGCACGCAATTTCGCTGAACGAATAGGTGCAACGATAGCTATTATCGATAAACGGCGGCCGGAACCCAATGTTTCTGAAATTATGAATGTCATCGGCGAACTGAAAGGTAAGACGGTTATCATGATCGACGACATTATCGATACTGCTGGAACAATTACACAGGGTGCTCTTGCTCTTGTCGAACGGGGTGCCAAGGAAGTTTATGCATGCTGTACCCATCCGGTTTTATCTGGACCAGCTATTGAACGTTTGAAAAACTCCGTTATTCGTGAACTCGTTGTCACGAATACAATTCCAATAGAGAAAATGACTCCCCAGATTAAGGTGTTGTCTGTTGCCTCACTCTTGGGTGAAGCCATTGTGCGTATTCACGAAGATCTCTCCGTCAGTAAACTTTTTAGTTAAAAAGACCCCTGGGGTATTATCCCAAGGGTTCTTTGGTTATGGGTATTTGGGAAACAGTTTGGTTAACCGGAGGTATAGGTTCTGTTTCGGGAAGGATCAGTTCCTTATCCAGAGCGGGGGGAGGAACTGCAGCATTGAATTTCCCTTTTTTAAAGTAGCTACTGATGGTGTGAGTTGTTTCTGAGGCCAGATGTGACGTTGAGTGCAGGAGATTTTTAAAGGAGTCACTGAGTCCTTTGTCCGCGACGGTTAGGGCATTTTCACTACCTTTTTGTGTAATGATCACATCGTGGCCGATGGTCGTAATGTATTCTGCAGAAATCCACGCTTTGCCGCTTAAGAAGCCTTCGATTTTACCGCCTGAAATCTCTATCTGGGTTATTTTCCCTGTTTTCGGATCCACATAGTATTCGTCGGCGATTCCAAGTGTTTTCCCTGTTTCCGTGACCATCTTTGTTCCTATGATGGTCAACTTTTCTTTGACTAGATCTAATAATTCAGGAAGACTTGAGGTTTTTTCCACGTGGGACTCCTTGTCAATGGTGATCGCGTCCTCGCCAACACTGATGACTTTGGAATAGGGTATAATGCGCTGATCCTTAAAAAAACCCTTCGTGTCTACTACGATAGCAGCTAGAGCCTTGGTGCCGGCATTAAGAATTAAGCTTTTTACATACCCAATTTGTTGTCCTTCATGGAGTGAAATGATAGGTAAGGATAAATACTTTTTACTGGCTTTCACAGGTTCACCCCCTTATTCACTGGTGAAAATTAGTTACTTATACTTAAAATATTGTATTCAGAGTATCGGTTGAATATGCTTTGGAGATGATTGGAATGAAGGTTATTGTTGGTCTTGGAAACCCTGGGCCTCAATATGCAGAGACGCGTCATAATATTGGATTTTTACTAGTTGACCTGCTGGCAGAGGTGTATGAGCTTCAATTTCGTGCGAAGTTCCAGGGATTATGGACGGAAGGGAACGTGGAGGGGGAGCGAATATTGCTCTTAAAGCCACAAACATTTATGAATTTGAGCGGCCGCTCAGTGAGAGAACTCACCAACTTCTATAAAATTCTTGGTAGTGATTTACTGATTGTTCATGATGACATGGATTTGTCGCTTGGAAAAATTCGTCTGCGTGACCAGGGAAGTGCAGGGGGCCATAACGGGATTAAATCCATTCTAGCTGAATTGGGAACAGAGAGATTCTGGCGACTGAAATTGGGTGTGGGTCGTCCACCTAAAGAATACGACCCTGCACATTATGTCCTTTCCCCCTTTGCGGACGATGAGACTACGCAGTTAGATGAGGTGTTAGGACGGGCAGAAAAGGCGACGAATTTATGGATTAAAGGAGAAAGCGATCGGGCCATGAATTTATATCATCGTTAACGTGGGGCATATGAAGAAAATAACAATTCAAAGATGCAATGGATATTTTGCGTCAGACAANNTGCCGACGCAGTATGACACAAAATAGACTTGCATACTGATTTGTTATTTTATGAATGTGCCTTAGTATAACCTTCATTGCTAGGGGCAATTCTACTAGCTAGGGAGGTGATTTTGGTATGAAGATATTAAAGTTATGTCATGCCTGTGATCGAATTATTGGTGAGATTGAGCTAGATGACTTGACCAACAATAACGCTGACCCTATAATGGATATTGTTGGAAATGTCGCATACGCACTTTGCCCTGGTTGCCTAAATGAAATGGATTTGGAGCCTGGGAAGGTCTATCATTAATTTGGGTCCCTTCTCACCATCCATGGTTACAGTGACACTCGGCCATCTATGGCCAGCGCATCAGTGCGATTAAGGCGACGACACAGGACGTGTCGTGTGTCGAATGGGCCTTTGGCTTGGCGCCAGCCAAGTTTTCTTGATAGTTTTTAAGGGGTAGAAAAATGGGGGTCCTTTAACGGACGTTCATCTTTTCTGCGCCCCGAAAGGATGCGCGGTTTGAATACAATTCATGACTATCTTCGACAGGGGCTTGATATTAAAGAGATTGATGAATCGTTAAGCCATGGAGAATGGCCCCAAATGATTTGCGATTTAACAGGAAGCCAAAAAGCAGCCTTTGTCGCCCAGCTATTACAAAAGTCTAAAACCGGATTGATCCTAACTTATTCGGAAGAGCAGGCTCAAAAGTGGGCTAACGATCTGCGGACCTGGTGCCCTCAAGAAACCATTCTACATTTGCCCACAACAGAATGGCTCCCTTTTGAAGTGCTAGGTAGAAGCAGGGAAACGACCTCGGACCGAATTCGTGTTATGAATCAACTGGCGCAGGATCATAAGTGTACTGTTGTTGCTTCTGTCCTTGCAGTGGAACGGCGCGTATTCCCTCTGAAACGCTGGACAGATTACACCTTAACATTTGAAGTGGGAAAAGGCTATGGTCTGTCCGAAGTTCTTACTGCATTAACATCTGGTGGATATGAACGGATAGAGACAGTTGAAGGGAAAGGCCAGTTCGCCTTAAGAGGCGGGATCTTGGACATTGCACCTTTAGATGGAGAAGCTGTTCGCATAGAGTTTTACGATGATGAAATCGACTCTATTCGGACGTTTGACCTAGGCACGCAGAAATCTATTGCTGCTGTGAACAAGGTGCGTATTCCTCCAGCAATGGAATATGTAGTCACTAGGGAGGAGCTAGGACAACTTAAATTTGCGATTCGGGCAGAAGCTCGTAAAGCAACTGGCCGTCTCACACGTTCCGGAAGGAAAGATGCGGCTGAACGTTTGCAAAAAAAGGTTAATTTTCTGGAAGAACGGCTTGAACAGGGTATCTTAGATGAAAATGTTTATTCCTTTTTAAGCTTAGTTGATACGCCCCTCGTCCCTTTTTTCTCTTATCTTCAGGAGGATCATTTTCTAGTTTTGGATGAGCCTCTGCGTTTAAAAGAGCAGTTAGAGTTTCAAGCTAATGAGCGTTTACTAGAATTCACTCACCAACTGGAACACGGTGAAGGGTTTGTTCATCCAGAGAATCAGTTTATTGACTACAATGACATTCTAATCCACGGAGAGCGACATCCCTTGATCAGTCTTTCAACGCTTTTAAGGGAAGCTCCAGGTCTCTCACCAAAGCGAATTTTCAACCTAAACGCCCGCCCATTGACGGGCTTCATGGGAAAAACAAGTAAGTTAGTTGAGGAGATAGAACATCGAAAGGATGCGGGGAATGTGCTGGCGCTGTTTGTCGGCGATGAGGATCATGCCCTGCGTATGATTCAGGGCTTAAAAGATCGTGGAGTGGCTGCATCCCGCAAAGAACTTAAGGATCCTATCGAAGAAGGACATGTTTATGTCTATCCTTATTCCCTGGACCATGGCTTTGAGTTACCACTCGCAAAACTTGTCATTCTGACTGAAACTGAAATTTATAAAAGGGAGAGCAAGGCGGTTGGCAAGAAGCCTAGCACACCTGCTCAAAAGAGCGTATTCATCTCCGATCTTAAGCCAGGGGACTATGTTGTGCATGTTCACCACGGGATCGGTCAATTTACGGGCATTGAGAGGTTAAAGGTTGCAGGTATAGAAAAGGACTATTTTGGGATCCGCTATGCTGGAGCAGATCGACTCTATGTTCCTTTGGATCAACTACATCTCCTGCAAAAATATTTAGGAAGTGCTGCGGAAACCCTGCCCAAACTTTATAAACTCGGGGGGACTGAGTGGTACAAGGTAAAGAGTAAAACACGCAGTGTTGTCAAAGAAATGGCGATTGATTTGGTGAAACTTTATGCCAAGCGGGAGGCAATCCAAGGGTTTGCCTTTTCCCAGGATAATGTGTGGCAAAATGAATTTGAGGAGAAGTTCCCTTATGTAGAGACCCCAGATCAACTCCAGAGCATTGCGGATGTAAAATTTGACATGATGCGTCCACGTCCGATGGACCGTTTACTTTGCGGGGATGTGGGATATGGCAAAACGGAAATTGCCCTTCGTGCGGCGTTTAAAGCGGTGCAGGACAGTAAGCAAGTGGCAGTCCTCGTTCCTACAACTATTTTGGCCCAACAACATTTTAATACCTTCAGGGAACGGTTTATAGGGTATCCGATTACCATCGAAATGCTGAGCCGTTTTCGGTCTCAGAAGGAACAAAAGGAAATACTTGTTGGTCTTAAGGAAGGACGAATTGATGTCATTGTGGGAACGCACCGCATTCTCTCTGATGCCGTCAGATTTAAAGATTTAGGATTATTGGTCATCGATGAAGAGCAACGTTTCGGGGTTGCCCACAAGGAGAAACTGAAAACTTTAAAGGGTAATGTTGATGTGCTGACCTTGTCAGCAACCCCAATCCCGAGGACCTTGCATATGTCGCTGGTGGGAGTTAGGGACATGAGTGTGATTGAGACCCCACCTGAAGGTCGGTATCCAGTTCAAACGTATGTCACAGAATTCCGGGCTGATGTGGTACGTGACGCCATAAGGCGTGAGATTCAACGGGGCGGACAAGTATTCTATGTGCATAATCGAGTAGAGGATATGGACAAAGTTACCCATTTTTTGAGGCAATTGGTTCCCGAAGCGCGGTTTGGTGTTGCCCACGGTCAAATGCGCGAAACAGAGTTGGAACGTGTCATGCTTGATTTTCTTGAGCAGGAAATCGATGTCTTGGTTTCTACGACCATTATCGAAACGGGACTCGATATGCCAAATGTAAACACGCTTATTAT
>PKWS01000248.1 GCA_003132105.1 Desulfosporosinus sp. | reverse complement strand
TGTCGCCTCTCACCTAAAATGACGGCGTGTATCTCACTGCCAATGGCGGAAGAAATGTGCTGACAACACGCCAATGTCTGTAGAAATCCACCGTCAACACTTATGTCTAATAATATCAGTTAATGTGAATAAAGAAAAATCCCCAGTATGCACATGCCAATCCATGTGCATACTGGGGATAATGGGGATAACCTACATAGCGGTACCACGTTGCCGTTCAGTATCAGCTAAAATTCGCCCGATTTGAGCATCCTCCACGACCTCACTCCCGTTTCGCTTAGCCTCATAGAGGGCATGGGTACAAATAGTGTTAATCAGTCGAGGAATGCCCTTCGTCTCTGAGTGGATTAGAGCGAGAGCACTATCCGAAAAGACAGGGGTGGTCATATCAGCATTCTTCATTTGATGTCGAATATAAGTTGCCGTTTCTTGGGCGTTAAGGCCACTCAGGTGGTACTGAAGGTGAATACGCTGGGCAATGGCCTCATATTTATTCATTCGTAAGGTTCGCCGCAACTCAGGCTGACCTACGAGGATGATGGAAAACAAGGATATGGAATCCATCTGGTGGTTTAAAGCAAACCGGAGCTCCAGGAGCATGGAAGGGCTAATATCTTGGGCTTCATCAATCACTACAACCAAGAATTTGTTCCCTTTAATAGACCGATCGGTTAACACATGTTCGAGTAAACGTTTGGACCTAGATAAGGAGAACAGTGGTTCCTCCCCAAGCTCACGCAATAATTCCGAGTAAAAATCCCGAGGTTTCATTCCCGCACGGCTGAGATAGATCACTTGGTATCGGACAGGGTCTAATGTCTGTCCCAGACGGCGGACAAGGGTCGATTTGCCACTGCCAACCTCTCCTGTAAGGACTCCTAAACCAGAGCTTGAAACCATCAACTGTAAGCGAGCTAATGCTTCAGCATAAGCACCGACCTCAAAGAACATATCTCTCAGTGGAGAACGGGAAAAGGGAATTAGTTGGGGAGAACTTGGCAGATCAGTCATGGGTTACCTCCTGCTTTGGCCCAAAATTCAAAGACTCTTGGGCCCATACGCTGCGGCGTTTTTCTTCCGCCAACTTGAAAAAATTTAACCCAGACACCGGGACTTCCTCCTGCTTTTCAACCTTGGATCTCGTTTTGACACGTTCATGGATACTGCGGTTTAAATCGAGAAGTCGGGCATCGGGCAGCCGGTTTCCTTCATGCCAAACTTGCATAACGCTTAGATCGTAGGGGTCAAAGCGAAGTGTGACGGTTTGACTAGAAAGGTGAGACGGAACTTCGAAGGTATTACCGAAGACGCTGACACAGCCCGCCTTATCCACCTTTCGCGATTCTTCCCAAAGGAAGATCTCAGTCAGTTCAGTCATCGATACCCGGCGCATTGTCCGTTTAAGACTCGTTGCCCTATCCTTAGGAGACTGACCGGTGCTACCATGCTTACGCAAGTGGTAGTACCCTTCTAACCAGGATGTAAAGGCCTCATTTAACTGTTTTAACGTGGTAAGGCTACCATTTCCAATCTGCACATGGGCCTCTGGCCTGAAACTCGTATCAATAAATCTGAAAAATCTCTCAATTTTTCCTCGACCCTGGGGCTTATACGGGCGCGAATGGGAAAGTTTAATGTTTAACTTGGCACAAATTCGGACCAAATGGTGGGACGAAAAAACACTTCCATTATCGCAATAAAATTGGGCGGGAACTCCGTGTCGCAAGATCGCTTTTTTAAGGGCATCTTCTAAGCGGGGCAACTTCTCATCCCAGTAAAATTCTCCGTGGACAATGGCTCTCGAATAATCATCAATGATGGCAAAAAGCATCGCCTTTTTACGTTTCTTTGGATTAAGTGGGTCCGGCAAATAAAGGGTATGTTGAAAATCTGCCTGCCACATAAGATGAACATCCTCCACTTCGAAGCGTCGATGTCCCCTAGACGATTCCACAGCCTGCAAGAGTTCCTGACGGCTGACACCTGCCTTGCGTAGGTGCCGGGATAAGGTACTGGGGGCCAGAGTTCCCTCTGAGGCCATGCCGCTATGTTCTAATAAGTAGATAATCTGCTCCACACTACGCTCAGGCCGTTCACGGCGTAGCTCAATCGCCTTTTGTAAAACGGGGGCAGGTAAGGCTATGGCATTTTTCTGAGGGCGTTTTTTGGGTTTAAGCCCTTCCCAATTGTCTTTTCGGTAGTTTGCCATAAAGCGCTCAAGCGTGCGTACACTGATCTGAGTCTTGTAACTGCCAGGAATTGTGTGACTGAGCGCGGCAATTTGTTCAAGCTGACGCTTCAGCTCTCCGGGAATCATCGGAGTCTGACGAGATACAATAGGTGCTATTAATCCGTAACGAAACGCTGCTACCTGTTCATCTGTCGGAAAATCCATGGTTTCTCACTCCTTCAAACATAAATTTAGGCTGGGGTTGGCCCCTACCGCTATTCTGCCTGAAAAAGTTGCGCCACACCATGGACAGCTTTTGTGGGATTAAGCTAACCAAGCGCCACCGCCCGTGAGTGTTTAATCTGGTAGAGCCAAGTAAGAAGACCAATGTTTAGATATCCTGGGATCATCGATCTTACTTGCTCCCATGCCCTAAATAACCAGGACCATTCTTGGACCGGCTTTGACGGGCCAACGGGGATTTCCACATGGGGTAGTTTCTCTAAGATAACCCGCCATTGTTCGGAGGAGGAGTCTCTCAGTTCATCACGTATCGCTTTGCTCCAGCGCCAAAGGGTCTTCTCACTAAACCTTCCCGCCGAGGTTACTAGGTCTTCAGCTATTTTCGCCAAAGCTACCCCCGATAACTGTTGACGAATCACTTCTTCTTTGACGTCCCAGGCCACCTGATGGTGTTCCATCACAAAGTTAGGAAGTAACGAGGTGGATCTCCCACACTTGATACATTTAAACCGGAAGATGGATATGATGAACGCTTCTAATAAGGTATACACAGTTCTTTCAAAACTTCCATGTTTGTGCAACATTACTTCTGTCTGGCAGTGGGGACACATTGTTGGACGTAAGTGATTAGGACAACCATGACTAAATAGTTCAATATAAGACTGGACAGTCCAGATTTCTTCAGGTAAACTCATATTGGTAGTAACCAATGGGAAAGAGGAAACTAGGCTGGCGGGCCGATGATGTTTCCTCTTTCTTTTATCCTTTTTTTAAGATTGTCATGTGATCCATTTATCCACATGACAATCATTATCTACTAGAAACGACAAATAGGTCAAGAAAAAACGCTCACTTTAATGTCAATTAAAGTGAGCGCCCACA
>PKWS01000322.1 GCA_003132105.1 Desulfosporosinus sp. | reverse complement strand
CAATGTGTAGAATGACCGGGTGCGAAAGGATCACCTTGGATGAAGAAGTGTTGCTGGAATCTGCCATTTTGTTGAAGGATGACGGTCAAACTCATACGGTTCATTTAACGATGTAAGTAGTCATCAATTTATACGAGGTACCTCGGAGTTTATGTTGCAACTTGAGGGAGGATGAGTGACTAGAATGGATTTTTACCGCGCTTTATTAGGACCAAATCGTTATTAACATATACTAGATAGCACACTAAAAAGCCAGTAGCCTCATTTTAGATAAGGTACTGGCTTTCTTGACGTTATCGGATGCATGGATCTCTGCTTTACAAAGTTAAGATTCAGAGGTGTATCCTTTTCTATTTAGGGAAATCAGAGCTGCAATAAGGGCGATGCTCATAGATGCAAGCATGACAGTATGGTAAGCACCTACAAAAGCAGTGACCTGCTGGAGAGGCGTTGGGTTGTCTACACCTATTAGGAGAGCGGCTTCTCGGTTTTGTAACAATGAAACTGAGAAAGCAATACCGATAACCATCCCGACATTCCGGACGAGGGCACTAATTCCACCGGCGACGCCTAATTTATTGGGAGGCACGCAACTCATGACACTGCTGTTATTGGGGGATTGGAAGAGGCCAGAACCTATACCCATTAGAAGGAGACCAGGAACAATTTGCCAGAATAACGAAGTGATAGTCAAAGTAGAAAGATAATAAAGGCCTATTGCGGTAACCAACAGTCCACTTGTAGTTAAGGCAATCGGACCAATGCGGTCAGAGGCATGTCCGCTGATCGGAGAAATGATCGCCATCGTCAGGGGGAAAGCGGTCATTAGTAATCCCACTTGGGCTGGACTATAATTCAAAATGTGTTGTAGATAGAAAGGCATCAGCATCACATTGGCAAACATAGCGACGAAAGAGAGAAGACCGGTAATATTTCCTATGAAAAAGGGGCGGATTCGGAACAATGAAAGATCAATCATGGGATTAGATACTCGAAGCTTGGTATGGAAGAAGAATGCCAAGCTAAGCGTTCCCACAAATAACCCTCCAAGGATTGGGGAAGAACGCCAACCCCAACTCTGACCATTGCTGATAGAAAACAATAGGCTGATCATTCCCAAAGTAAAAAAAAGGGCGCCAACAAAATCGAAGGTTTCTTTGTTTTGATGGGGTTGATCATGGGGGAGAATAATTCGAGCGGCAAGATAACCAAGAATTCCGATTGGCAAATTGATATAGAAAATGGAACGCCAGTTCAAGAGCCCCACTAAAACTCCACCAAGAGCTGGACCAGTTAGGCTTCCTAGGGCAACAACGGTTCCGGTCAATCCTAGGGCTCGTCCTCGCTCTTTAGGAGAGAAATTAGCAATAATAAGAGCTGCACTGTTCGCCATTAGCATAGAAGCCCCTATGGCTTGGAGAATACGCATTCCAATCAGAAACCAAATATTTGGTGCCACTCCGCACAAAATGGAACCGAGGGTAAAGACCAAAAATCCCCAAGAGTAAACTCGCCTACGCCCTAATAGATCGGCAATACGCCCAAAAACAGGGAGCAAACTAGAGATCGTCAATAAATATGCAGTGACGACCCATTGTAATGTAGAAAGATTTGCGTGCCACTCGCTGGAAATGGTGGGAAGGGCAACGTTAACGATACTGCTATCTAAGGTTGACATGAACGTGGCAATCGAAACGGTTGCTAGGATAAACCAGCGGTACCGAGGCGAGTTTTTTAGACCTAACGCTATAGTATTACCCACTTGATCCACTGAGTTTCAGTCTCCTTCCGTTTTCTAAAGAATCCTAGCAATTATTAAATAAATGAGCTGGCTTAAGCCAGCTTGTTCCTTCAAAAAGAATGGATGTAACAAACTGGAAACAAGTTTTGTTACATCCTTCTTCACGATAGGTCATCTATGAATGAGTTAACTACATGGACTCATGCTTATAATTGATCAGTAATCTCAGCTCATGCTATACCGCTTAGCCGTTCGTATAGTACTTCGCGCGCTCCAACTGTTAAAACCACTATTAGATTTTCTGGTGCAAAGACAGTGTAAATCACCCGATATTCCTTACATCCACTGCGGAAAGAAACCCGGTAGGTCTCGTAATAAGGTCCTTTTAGCTGCTTAAACGCCAAGGGGTCTTGTTCTAAGCTCTGGAAGACCGCTGGAATCTCTCTAAGTTCTTCTTCCTGAAGGACGACTAAATCATGGATACTACGGGTGGTGAGCATGACATCATATTTCCCTTTGGAGGTCTTATTAATACCCTGGGAGGCTAGAGCTTGAGTTTCCCACCACTTAATAGATTGACCATTTTTATGTGCTCTATGGGCCTCTTCTGACAGGCGATCAAGTACGGTACTTAGTTTTAATTTACACTGCAAAATTTTGGTTTTCAAATAATCGCCAGTACACCCATTAGCAAGCAAATCGCCGATAATCAAATCCTCAAAGAAATCTGAAAGCGGCCGAACAGAGCGTTCCGCTGATCGTACAAAAACCTTGCCTTCTGAATCGACACATAAATCTAACGTATCCTCGGCAACCAGTCCAAAGAGCTTGCGCAATTCTAAGGGTAAAACGATTTCTCCTTTTGCGCCAACCTTTACCCGAAAAGTCTCCATAGTTACTCCCCCCTCTTAAGAATATTTTGTGTTAACAGGCATTCAGCGCAAGTTGCGGATATTGTGGTATATAAATTATTTTCGTCAAGCAATTGAATTATCCTTCTATGTTCACAAAATATTTAGTTAATGTCCTTTCGATACATGAGTGTTTAATATTACATCTAATGCCAGAAACCCAGATTAAGAACTACTTAGAAGATATATGGCCAAAATATTAGGTTAAATTTTCCGGTTGGAATGTTATTCCTTCGGACTGATCATACTAAATAAACAAGGAGGGATGTCAATTTATGAGTGATCATAACACCAAGGAACGCCTTATGCTTAGACCGATCGAACAACATACAACGGCAGCTTGGGCAAATATCGAAAAAATCAAGGAAATATCGAATGTTGCAATCCCCAGCGAAATTGAAGTGGGGAATGCAAAAGAATGGGTCGACACAAATCAGAAATAGTTAATTAAGACTCATACGATACCAAAGCAATATAACGAGCGGGTCGCCTAATGCGCCCGCTCGTTATATTGCTTCTTGAGGTTTCTTAATACTGCATTTCAGTCAGCCGTTTATAGGCTTGATATCGTTCTAAGGCATGGTGTTCAGCTACCTTAAACAGTTCGTCGGCAATGTCAGGGAAGGTAGAACTTAATTGGGCGTAACGGACTTCACCTTGGATGAAGTCCATGAATGATCCTGAAGGTTCTTTAGAATCTAAAATGAAAGGATTCTTTCCCTCTTCTTTTAGCAGGGGATTATGGCGGTAGAGATGCCAATATCCCGCATCAACTGCTTTCTTCTCTTCTGCAATCGTGGTCCCCATTCCGGTCTTAATCCCATGGTTAATGCAAGGAGAGTAGGCAATGACCAGAGAGGGACCTTTATAATTTTCGGCTTCCGTAAGGGCTTTGATCGTTTGATTCATATTAGCTCCAAGAGCAATCTGAGCTACATAGATATAGCCATAGCCCATTGCCATCATGCCGAGATCTTTTTTGCGAATCTTTTTACCTGATGCCGCAAATTTGGCAACGGCAGCTGTCGGCGTGGATTTAGAGGACTGGCCGCCTGTATTGGAATAGACTTCTGTGTCGAGTACGAGGATGTTGATGTCGTCTCCGGAAGCCAAGACATGGTCTAATCCTCCGTAGCCGATATCATAAGCCCAGCCATCTCCTCCAATCATCCATTGTGACCGTTTAATAAAGTAATCTTTTTTAGCCAAGAGCGCTTGGACGAGCGCCTTAGCAGACTCTGGAACAGTCTTTAGGGCAGCTAAAACCTTTGCCGTTGCAGTCTTTGAGGCTTCCCCATCGTCTTTTTCAGCAAGCCATTCGAGGAGGGCAACTTTAAGGTTTTCGGGGATGGAGGTCGCTAAGGATTGTTTCACTAAATTCGTCAGATTGTCGCGAAGTTGTTTAACGCCAAGGTGCATTCCATATCCATATTCGGCATTATCTTCAAACAGCGAATTAGCCCATGCAGGACCCTTGCCCTCTGCATTTGTGGTATAAGGGACGGAAGGAGCACTAGCGCCGTAAATGGAAGAACAACCCGTGGCGTTGGCAATCATCATACGATCTCCGTACAATTGAGTAATGAGCTTGATGTACGGCGTTTCTCCACACCCTGGGCAAGCTCCGTTGAATTCAAAGAGCGGACGCAGAAACTGACTGCCTTTAACACTTTTTGAATCCATTAGGCCTTTCTTCTCAGTAACGGTGCTGGCAAAGTACCAGTTGTCCGATTGTGCCTCAATTTGAGGTTCGGCCTGCCCCATGATTATAGCTTTTCCTGGTGCAGGACAGATATCAGCACAGTTGCCACATCCGGTACAATCTAGTGGATCAACCTGGATTCGATAATGAAGGCCTTCTAATCCTCTACCGAGAGGTTTTTTCGTCTTAAAAGTCTCTGGGGCTTTGGCTAGCTCCTCGTCACTTAGTAAGAATGGTCGAATAGTGGCGTGCGGACAGACTAAGGAGCACTGGTTGCATTGG
>PKWS01000380.1 GCA_003132105.1 Desulfosporosinus sp. | reverse complement strand
TCTATACTAAATCTCTTGGGTCAAACAACGCTCCCCACAGCCTATCTGACGTACGGTCAAAATATCCCGGATGACATTGAGGCAGCTACGCCAGACCGTATGGCGCTCCACGTCTTAGGAGAGGAGATGCCCCATGCATGATCAGGCGAGCGTATTGCGAGAGTTGGCTTCTAGGGGGAAAAATAATAGCAGAATGAGAGTTATTGCAGTGACCAGCGGTAAAGGGGGAGTAGGTAAAACTAATTTCACGGTTAACCTAGCACTCGCCTTGTCTGAATATGGACAACGCATTATTATTCTTGATGGAGATTTGGGGCTTGCGAACGTGGATATTGCCTTTGGGCTTGCGGCACGGTATACGATTGAGCATTTATTATCCGGAGAAAAAACCATTGAACAGATTCTGCTGACCGGCCCACGGGGAATTGGAATAATACCAGGTGGGTCGGGTGTTCAAGGACTAGCCAACTTAGAACGAAATAAGCTGTCAAATGTCATAGCCAATCTCGGGCGGTTAGAAAAGGTGACCGATCTGCTGATTATTGATACAGGAGCGGGTCTCGGGCATACGGTGATTAATTTTTTAAAGGCTGCAGACGATATTATCATGGTCACAACTCCCGAACCTACAGCGTTAATCGATGCGTATGGTTTGCTTAAAACGTTGAGGAAAGAAGCAGGCGAGGTGCCAATCCATGTGGTGATTAACCGGGTGCGAAATGAAAATGACGCTCAGGCAACGTTTAAACGGTTGGAAACGGCCGTCCGTAAATTTCTGGATGGGTCGCTTAATTATATGGGATGGGTTTACGATGATCCGCTCGTAGGACGTTCTGTTATGCAGCAAGAGCCTTTGGGAATTAGTTTTCCCGAAAGTCCAGCCTATAAATGCATTCAGTGGATTGCCGGTACAGTAACTGGGATTTATCAGCGTCCACCACGCCAAGCCGGCGGAGTCCGGGGCTTTTTGAGCAAGTTGCTGCGTACATTTTAGTGTGCGCATACTCGATATTCGTTGTTCAAACGAATATATTCGAACCACGAACAAGGGGGTGGAAACTTGTCGTATAAGAAGAAGCTTTTACTTGGGCTTGCAGTGGAACTTGTCGTACTAGAAGGCGAGCATGAAGGAAACTATCTGACGCGTATTGAAGAAGTGGGTGAGAGAATCCTCACTGTTGGTGCACTGTTTAATAATGGCGAGATGGTAGGTTTGCGCGAAGGAACGAAAGTGAAATTGAAATTTTGGGACGAAGCAGCTGTCTACTCGTTTGAGGGGAAAATTATGCAAAAAATTGCGGTCCCAATTCCGATGCTTGTTTTAGAGCTGCCAGATTCTGTAGACAAAGTCCAACGTCGTAACTTTGTTCGAGTTCCTGCCTCATACCCGGTATCGTTTCGATCAGTGACCAAGGAAGGTCTCAGCGACTTTCATAAAGGAACGATGCTTGACTTGAGTGGTGGGGGGCTGCGCTTTTTGACGAAGGAGCCGGTGGAGAACAAATCGCTTCTTTATGTCTTCTTGACCTTGCCAAAAGGTGATCTGCAGACGCCGGTTCGTGTTTGCCGTTCTGAAAAGATAGAAGATAGTAAACACTACAGGGTTTCTGTAGAATTCCATGACATCTCGGAACGAGAACGAGATCAAATTATTCACTGCGTCTTTGATATTCAGAGGTCTATGCGTAAGAAAGGGCTGGTATAAAAAATGGAGATTACTCAGTTCCAACTAGACGCCTTGCGTGAGATTGGGAACATTGGGTCGGGGCATGCAGCAACTGCCTTGTCAACCCTTTTACAACGGCGTATCAATATGTCTGTACCGGAAGTATGGGCAGTCCCATTTGAACAGGTCTCAGTCATTGTCGGCCAACTTGACATGCCTCAAGCTACCATCTATGTGAAAGTTGAAGGGGAGGCCCCGGGAAAAGCTGTTTTTTTCTTTCCAGTAGAAAGTGCAGAAATCATGGTTCAAACTCTGCTTGGGTCGAATGAACCGCTGGATCTCTATACTGATGAGATGGCGCAATCGGCTTTGAAAGAAGTTGGAAATATCTTGGTGAGTTCCTTTGTTATGGCCTTAACACAGTTTTCGGGTATTCCCCTTCACCCTTCCGTACCTGCGTTAGCGGTGGACATGATTGGTGCTAGTTTAGACGCAATTTTTCTGGAAGAGGGCACGCTGGACGACACGGTGTTGTTTATCGATACGCAACTCACCGGAATTCCTAAAATTGAAGGGCAATTTATCTTTTTGCCGGATGAGGGTTCACTGAAAAAGTTGTTGGGAGCCATGGGATTGTGAATGGAGTTATTAGTGTCGGAATGGCAGATTACAAAACAGCAAGAGCACCAGAACTTTTGCTCACCGCTGGATTAGGGTCTTGTATCGGGATTTGTATTCATGACCCATTTCTGAAGGTGGGGGGGATGGCTCACATTATGCTTCCCACGGCTAGTGGAAGTTTAGGGGGGAATCCGGCGAAATACGCAGATACCGCGCTGGAGTTATTGCTTCGAGAAATTGCTGGTATGGGTTCAAACAAGTCACGTCTAAGGGCGAAAATGGCAGGTGGCGCACAGATGTTTTCTTTCCCAGGAAAACCACCGGTTCTAAAAATTGGGGATCGCAATGCAGAAGCGGTGAAACAGGAACTGCAAAAACACGGAATTCCGTTACTGGTTGCGGATGTGGGAGGAAGTTTTGGGCGCACGATTTATTTTGACGTAGGGACAGGGGAATTGCGCATTCGAACAATAAATCATGGCGAAAAGGTGGTTTGATGGCTATCCAAAACAGTGTAGTGTATCAAATCTGGGCCATGCGCATTACTATGGCGACTACCTTTATAGTTGTCGTCCTTAGTTGGATAAATGCAGTGAGGATACCAGACCTAATTGTACGGGGTGGGATTTCCTTTGGGGTCATGTATATTTTGATGGCTGGAATCTTTAGCTTGTTTGAAAAGACCGCATCCCAAAAACCACAGAACAGGCAGCAGTCCAGTTCGGATGCTGGTCGTGGAGGGGTAATTGACTTCTCTGTTGGAGACGAAGAGCTTAGACCTCAGATTCAAAATTCGAGTTTTCCCGGACAAGTTGACTCGAGTCTAAGCAAAGGGCTACCGGATAGCAAACAACAAGCCGAGATCGTACGGCGTATGGGCTGGGACGATGAAAATAAGTAAGAATACGTTCCTAGAATGACTAGGTTTTGAGAGATTGGCTACGAATATTGAATTCGGAAGGGGGTAAGTCTTGATGCCTAACGCATATGAAGCCGCTTCTCACGGATCGTGGAAACAAGAACAGATTGAACAATATTTACCTTTGGTTAAGCGCATAGCAGGTCGTTTGGCTATGTCCCTTCCACCCCATGTCGACGAGGATGATATCATCGGCTATGGTGTCTTTGGGCTACTCGATGCCATGGAACGGTTCGAAGCTGCCCGGGGGTTCAAATTCGAAACGTATGCCTCAATCCGCATTCGTGGTGCTATGATTGA
>PKWS01000332.1 GCA_003132105.1 Desulfosporosinus sp. | reverse complement strand
ATTGATTCCACTCGTATTTTTACAGATTTCGAAAGTGTATCAAATTCATATCCACGAGGAAGCGGCGGTGCTTAAAAGTAAATGTCTTTGGAAATATCTATGTTTTTAATACCATCTCGTCTTTTTCAATCCTGCCATCTCGAAAACGAATTACGCGGTTAGTACACTCTGCAATACTCCGTTCATGAGTAACGATTATTATGGTGTTCCCCATGGAATTCAGTTTCTGGAAAATTGCCATTATGTCTTCACTTGAGTGGCTGTCTAGGTTCCCCGTTGGCTCATCTGCTAGGATGAGCGCTGGATTGGTAACTAGAGCACGAGCTATGGCCACCCGTTGCTGCTGTCCACCGGACAATTCCTTGGGTTTATGATGGACTTTGTCAGCCAAACCCACCGCTTCTATTGCTTTTCGGGCTCTTTGACGCCGTTCTTTGCTGTTTAAGCCAGCATACAAAAGAGGTAACTCTACATTTTCTATTGCAGACGTACGCGGTAACAAGTTAAATCCTTGGAAGATAAATCCGATTCTCTGGTTTCGGATTACCGCCAGTTGATTATTAGAGGCATTTGCCACATTGATGCCTTCCAGATAATACTCACCAGCAGTTGGTGTATCCAGGCAACCTAGCAGATTTAACATCGTCGATTTGCCTGAGCCGGAGGGGCCCATGATAGCCACAAATTCTCCAGCCGCCACATGTAAATCAACTCTTTGCAAGGCTGCGANNTTGAACTGTCCCAGTCGAGTAGATTTTGGTAATTCCTTTCAAGTTAATCACGTTACCACCCCTGCCTTAAATTATCAGTTGCTTCCATCCTCGAACCTTCTGCAGTACCCTAGACTTCACTTTTAGTTTTAAGAGATATTATAATAGATGCAATACCAAAGGTTTTGTGACAGTTATTTTAGGCACCGAGTAATGAAGAAAGAAAAATGCCTGTCAGTTCATTGAATTGACAGGCATTTTTCTTTCTTCACATTCTCTATATCCCTTGATTTCGTTGCGATAACCACTCAAATTCTTCTTAGGTGGGTTCTACTGGTTAAACAGTAACCAGCCTTTAATTTGTTATAGTCCTTCTTTAGCATATATGGAGAATCGCCATTTTCGAATAGTTCAAAAACCCCTAGGACTTTTTCGTTATATTGGACTGGATAAAATCTTAAATTTACGTTCGGCTCAATGTTAGCAAGAATAAGCTGTTGATAGTTTGCTTGATCCGTCAAATCCTCTTGTTTTAATCCTATTTTTCGATACAAACCTTGTAGACGGTCATAAATATGAAATAAAAATAGATGCAGCTTAATGGCCCATAACGGCTTGACATTACTCACAACTAAATACGTCGATTTCAGCACTGCTTCTACGACTAATGTCACTGCTCCAGCGGGTCCAGGAGCCGGAGCAGTGACTGGTACTGGTACATCTATACCTGCTCCTGATTTCGTCAGCGCCGAAACAAATGCAGAGGAAACGATAATTACTGCAACCTTCAACAAGGCAATGGCACCCTTACCGGCAACTCCCGCAGGCTTTACAGTGACTACTGGCGTTAATTTTGCTATTTTGGATGAGGATGAGGGGTGCTGTGGCGAAACGGTACGGAGAATGGGAAACGAACTTCTTTATTAGACAATAGCAAAGAAGACTATTGCGATGTGGAATAAATTGGGGGTTAAGAAAATACTTACTACTTGTCCTCACTGTTTTAACACCTTGCAAAACGAATATACTCAGTTTGGCGGTGACTTTGAAGTTATCCCTCATGCAGCCTTCTTAGAGAATCTTCTGTACAGTGGAAAGCTTAAGCCTGTAAATGGTCTACTTGAAATCGTTACTTATCACGATTCCTGCTATCTAGGACGCTATAATGGGTTTTATAATCAACCACGAGAAATCCTCAACGCAATACCAGGTATCAGCTTAATAGAGATGTCTAGAGCCAAGGAAAGTTCATTCTGCTGCGGAGCTGGAGGTGGACGGTTCTGGATGAAAGCAGAGAGCGAAAATGCGATTACTATAAATCGGACCCATGAAATCCTGGCCACAGGGACGAAAGTGCTCTGTACTTCTTGTCCGTATTGTCTGATTGTTTTGAAGGGAGAAATTGAGAAGAGAGAACCTGATCAACAAATAATCACCATGGATATTGCTGAAATTCTAGAAGCAAGCTTGTAAAGTCAGCACCAGCATTTGCGTTGATTAGCAAGTCAATTCTTTTTGGTAAATGTTTTGATTTTCCCGATCTATGGCCTTGACACAGCATCAACTCCTCAAAACACCGGAATCAAGGTCTGATTCCGGTGTTTTCAAATTTTCTGTTCAGTCCAGATCCAGACCGTACTCAAACTGTGTTAATTGGGCTTTTACCTCAAGTATGCTCGCTCGTCTTCTATCATTCAATCCCCTACCCACTTCTCCTCTGAATTTATGTCATTTATTTCAATAATTTCTTGCTCTCTATTATTTTTAACGTAAAAGAGAAGAGATCCGATTACAGCAAAGAAGACTGCTAAAACAAAATAACCCGTTGCTAGAGATACATAAATATTATAGTCATAAGTATGCTTGCCAATATATATATAGGGTTGGTAATGATACATCAGGAGTATACGCTGGAAGAAGTAGAGACGAGGCTTGAAGAACTTCAGAAGGACATTATGAGCTTAGTCAGGCTAAATGCCAAAGCCAAAAACGGCGTAACTGCATTTGAACAGGAGTACGTGGTGGTCGCTGCCGAGATTGAGATAATGAGTGAACGTAAGCAGAAGCTCAAGGATGCTGACCTTGAAAAGCTTATCCGGCAAAATAGAATTGCTGAAATTGAAGAATATTTGAAATTCCAGGATACACTTCTCGCTAAATTCGATGGTGAAGTTTTTCGCAGGCTTGTAGAAAAAGTTATTGTCCATTCGATGGTGGAGGTTACATTTATATTAGGACTGGGGTTGAGGTCAAGGAAATACTGGAGTAAATATAATGCACATCAAGGAGCAGCCGATGGAGAGTGATCAAGGCAGCAAGACTCAGGAGAAAACCTGCCAGATATATTATTTCCGGTGCGGTTTGCTCGATAAAGTGAAAAACCACCACTATATAAAAATTGAAAATAATGGTATAGTGATCCTATTGCATAATAAATTAATTATGTAATAGGATTTAAAAGTGGTAGTTAAGTTCAAATCGTCGGAAAGGATAGAGGTTGTGATGATCAGGTAAATGAAATTTAATTGGAAATACGTACATAAAACTGAAGTACTCATTGTTATTTACTAAATAATAGGTATTTGGAGTGATCCTATTGTCATTAAAAAAGAAACATTTTAATGCCTTGGCTGTGACTGTTTTACTGGGATTGACTGTAATCTGCTACTTTTTTGTACCTTCTTTTACCTACGGGGTAAATACAGCAGCCAGTATTCTTTCTCGAGCGGACATTCAAGGTATGAGGGCCTATTTACTGGGCTTTGGAATCTGGGCACCTCTAATTTCTATGGCCTTGATGATTTTTCAGTCTATTGTAGCACCTTTACCGGCCTTTGTGATTACTTTCGCTAATGCATGGATCTTCGGTTGGGTGATGGGGGCAGTTTATTCTTGGACTGGAGCTATGTTAGGAGCGGCTTTATGCTATTGGATTGCTAAAGCCTACGGGCGCCCTGTCGTTGAAAAAATGATTGGTCAAAAGAGCCTGGAAACGACCGATAAATTTTTTGCCAAATACGGTAAGCATTCAATTATGATTGCCCGTCTGTTACCTGTGGTTCCCTTTGACATTATTTCTTATGCCGCAGGACTCACGACCATGGGGGTTTGGGAATTTCTCTGGAGTACCGGAGTTGGACAATTACCTGCGACGTTGATTTATTCCTGGCTTGGAGAAAATATGTCACCAACAGCAAAATACGCCTTTGCAGCAGTGTGCGGCTTTTTGGTTTTATTAGTAGTTAGTCTGGCGATTAAGAAGAGATTTGATCAAAAACTAGAGAGCGTTATTAATGATAACTAAGCGAAATCGGACGTTGTGGTTGCGTGTGACGATTTCATTGGTACTTATTACTTGGTTCGTTAAGGCCTTTGATTGGCGACAAATCACGGGAATCTTGCATAATGCACAAGTGCAATGGCTTGTTATAGCCATAACTTGGATTATTGCTGCCGTTCTCGTTAGCACATTTAAATGGCAGATCATTCTCCGGGCGCAAGGGTTCGACTTAAGTTTTAATAAACTTTGGCAGATTTATTGGATGGGTTTATTCTTCAATAATTTTCTACCTTCTAGTATTGGCGGAGATGCCTTACGGATCTTTTGGGTGGGGAGGGATACGCAAGACTCGTCAGGAGCCGCTACTTCTGTAGTTATTGAGCGGATCTTGGCCACAACAGCTTTAGCCCTGGTGGGTTTAGTGGGTTGTCTACTTGTTGTTAATCCCTGGCATGAAGTCATTGTGATGTTTCTGTTGCTCATCATCATTACGATTTTCTTGCTTATATTGATCATTTTCGGAAAACTTCCGGATTTTATACTTAAGCGGAAAAACCGAGTGACTCAATTTCTTATTGGCCTAATTAATCATGGGCAAAACGTGAGAAAGCGACCGTTGGCAATTCTTTGGGTGTTATTATGGTCCGTTGTTTTCCAGGTCTGTGTGGTGGGAACGAATTATGCGATTTTCCGTGGTTTAAATCTGGAGACCGTGGGCTGGTCTGAGTTACTGTATGTAATACCGGTTACTTCGGTGGCAGCCATGTTGCCGTTAGGGATTAACGGGTACGGGGTTAGAGAGGGAGCTTACGTTCTACTTCTTCGTCCATATAATGTACCCGAGGTCGGTGCTTTTACCGCATCTCTTCTATTCGCCCTTTTAGTGAGCGTATGTAGTCTATGGGGTGGTTGGTTCTGGATGAGAAAAGATTATTGTAAGGGTTAGGTTCTACAGTTAGAAGGTATAAGTTTCGGGTGGCATAAGTGCAACCAAAGACTCCCGCCTGCGGGGCGCCTGTGGCTTGGCGCAAGCTAGGTTTTCTTTAGACCAAAATATATGTGAATGAAGGAGAGTAAATTAGAAATGAAAACGGGAAAACGAATTTTATCAACTGTATTAGGTTGTATCTTAGTAGTAAGTCTCGCAGGCTGTGGGAAAAATCAGAAGGCTCAAACGTCTGTGCCAGCGACTGCGACTGAACAAAGTATCCAGGTCAGTAAAACTAATCCGATGATTGTTGACAAAGTGGCTAAAACGGTCAAAATGTATACTGAAGTGAATGCCAAGTATTTTGTAGAGCCCACTCGTCATGCGATCGTTTTTAAGAATGGTTCAAACGGTGAGAAATCCATACTCAAAGCGTGGGCCAACCAAAGCGATTATTATAACGCTTTAATAGATATAGGTGCCAAACCTGGAAATAACATTACCCCTAAAACTTCTACAGCCGTCCAAGGTGATCCCCTTGAAGTAACGATCACATGGAACGGTGCGAGTAAAGAGATACCAATTTATGATGCCATCATTGATTCCCAAAATAAAAAGACGGCTGATTTTCGGTTTGGAGGGAATAAAGAGCTTGCCAAGTCAAAAAATACCGGATGTATCTTATGCCTAGACAGTTGCCCTGTTGGTATTTCAAGTAATGCTACTTATCCACAAATGAGCTTCGATAATAAGCAAGTTGAATTTAGAGGGAACAAGGCGGTCCTTCCAGCGGACGGCACACCTGTTGTTGTAACCTTTAAACTTAAGTAAGGGAACGTGGAAAAAGAATGAACGTTCGATGGGGTAAACTTTTAAATTTAATATCAAACGCCTTAATCGGTTTTAACTTAGGGTTTTGCCTTGCCCTCTTTATAACCCAATGGACTTGGCTAGAATTGAGGTTCAACGCAGGCCTGTTCATCCTATTGGGATTATTCTTAGGGCTAATTACCGGTTTCTTGATAAGCCTAAAGCACTCGCTGGTATGGGGAGGACTCTCAGTTGCTGTGCTTATTCTCTCGGGGTTAGTACTCGGTCAAGGAATAGAAAATATGCAAATACTGCTAGGGTCGGTGTTCAGGGAAGGAGTCTTAATGCCTTCCCTCACCTTAATTACTGCCAATTATATTATTGCAGGGATTACTCTCTTGACAGTGGTGGCTTCTTGGGGGTTGGGCCGGTTGCAATGCTTACACAGGAATAAGGTCTAGATTGATCGTCGGAGGGTGAACAAATGCAGGAATTAATTATGCCGATAAAGGTTACTCGCAAAGAGTTGAAAGAGCTATGGCTTCATGCAACGTATCGTTGTAATTTGACGTGCAAACACTGCTTATTTAGCTGCTCACCTACGAATAATCTGGGTGAGCTCACCCTAGCAGAGTGCCAATCCTATGTTTTAAAAGGGATGTATCAAGGGGTTAAAGCCCTCTATATCACTGGGGGAGAGCCTTTAGTTTGGCCTTGGCTTAGCGATTTTCTCAAGTGGTACTATACCTTAGAGTCTGTTTTGCCTTTGACTATTCTAACCAACGGGACCCTAATTACCGCTGATATGGCTATGATGTTCCAGGGTTATATCGGTCAGGGTCTAAATTTACGCATAAGTATGGAGTGTTATACCAAGACCAATCATGAAGCGTTCCGGGGACAAGGTTCCTTTGATCAAGTACTTTATGGGATCAGAAATTTAAATAACTTTGGGATCCGTCCAATGATTGCTTTTGTCAATAAATCCGGTGGTGACTTATGTTCTCTCGATCAACTTAAGCTTGAGAGCGAGTTCCGAGAAAAGCTTAAATCGGACTTTGGCTTAGAAATTAAAGGTTTAAAAATAATCGCTGCCTATGGCAAAGGACGATTTGCAGGTCTTGTTCATCCGGTGGTTTCCAATGAACAAGTACGTTCGAGATTGGAAACTGTGCAGTGCGCTTACGGCGTTGCTGTCAGCAAAGGTGGGGTGTATCCCTGCCCAATTATGGTCGATGTTCCCGAATCAGTTCTCTTAGAGACTAAGGCAGGTTTCGTCGGACAGTCCTTCGAGTTAAACTATGGTTTCTGCCTCAGTTGTTTTGCTACCGGATCGTGCTGCGGATAAAAATGAAATGAATGGAATTAGTTTCGGAAGAGAGGGATTGGTATGGAGGCTTCCGAGATCGCCGGAGAGGCAATGCGGAAGGGATCCAATTGCTGTGAAGCCGTTCTTATAGCTGCAAATACTATTTGGGATTTAAACCTACGTCAGGATACCCTTGCTGCGGGGTCATTATTTAAAGAAGGAATGGGTAGCGGGTGTACTTGTGGCGCCCTCGTGGGTATGGTTATGGCCTCTGGGATTTACCAAGCAAGGCTAGGGTTATCTAAGAACGAGAAGTTTGCCGCCAAGTTGCATAAACGCTTTAAGCAGGAGTTCAAGTCCTCTTGTTGTGCGGTTTTATGCAAAAATCATTCACTAAGTGAGAGATTTGGTAATAAGGGATGTATCCGAATGACCTCAAGGGCTGCAACTTTATTGGTTGAGGAGTGGGAAAATGATCTCGGTCATCATTCCTACTTATAACGAAGAAAAAGTCATAGGCCGACTTCTAACATTCTTGATAAGTGTTCCTTCACTTGAGATCATCGTGAGTGACGGTGGTAGTCAGGATTCTACACGGAGAATCTGTGAGGAGTTTGAGGTTAAATTTATCAGAGGGGCACTAGGGCGCGGAGCACAGCAAAACGCAGGCGCAAGGGTGGCAGCGGGTAATATCCTTTGTTTTCTACATGCAGATTCTGTACTTGACACTAGTGTGTTTACCACGATTCAAAGGACTGTGGAGCAAGGGGGGGAATGGGGTTGTAGTACTCTATCCTTTGACGCCAATAGTCTATTTTTTACCTATTTAGCTTGGATTTCCACAATGCGGGCTAAGGTTTTGAGTATTTGTTTTGGTGATCAGGGCATTTTCTGTTCGACAGAATTGTTTTGGTCAGTCGGGGGTTTCCCGCTATATCCCCTAATGGAGGACTTAGATCTTTCTAAACGACTAAGAAAGATATCCCGGGCTAAAGTGATTTCTGGGAAGATTGTAACCAGTGCTCGTCGTTTTACACAAAGTGGGCCATGGCGGACGTTGCTGAAAATGCAGTTCTTACAGCTTTTATACCATTTAGGATTTAGCCCTAATAAATTAGCTGTCATTTATAGAAGGGGATTTAAGTATGAGTAAGGGTCCAGCAATCATTTTAATGAGTAAGGTGCCCCTTGCTGGCTACACGAAGACCCGTCTTATGGATCGTTTGTCGGGTCGAGAGTGTGCTGAATTCCATTCGGCTTGTTTATTTGATCTTGCTCAGACGGTAGAAGAGGTAGGGTGCCCCACTTACCTTTATTATACTGGCGGGGATCCCGGGGAATTTCCGATCGGGAAAGCCATAAGTAAGCTGATTAAGCGACCCCAAATAGGGCGAGATCTTGGAGAAAGGATGTATAATGCTGCTTTGGAAGCATTCTCTCACCATGATCGTTTGATATTTATTGGGTCGGATTTGCCCAATCTTTCCTCAAACGCCTTAAATTTAGCGTTCACACAGTTGGTATTAAAGGATACTGTTGTAGGACCTGCTGAAGATGGCGGGTATTATCTTCTCGGGTTAAAACAGGCTCACGTAGAATTATTCAGTGGGATTGAATGGGGAGCAGCCAGGGTTATGACGGCGACACTAGCTAAGATTAAGGTCCTTGGTCTTAGCACCACGCTTCTTGAGACATTAAGAGATATTGATACTTGGGATGACATCATATCCTTCTCTGAACTAGTTTTAAGAGCTAAACAATATAGAGATCTTCAAAGCTATCGTTTTATTAAACAAATATTAAATCAATCCAAAGAATCAATCTTACAAGGAGGAAGAAATAATGAATCCTAAGAAAAAAAGTCAGCGTTTCTTGATAATGATTGGGTTAGCCTTTGCTATGCTGATCTTGAACGGATGCGGAAAAAATCCGATGTCTGCAGAACAGCCAAAAGATAACGCTAGCCAAACGGTTATTTCTAAAAAGGATTTAACGGATAAGCTAAAAAACAAAGACGTAGTTGCTCTTGATGTAAGAACTGAAGAAGCTTATAACGGCTGGAAGCTTGACGGTGTTGCTAGAGGCGGACATATTCAAGGAGCCGTTGATTTTCCGATAGCTTGGACTAAGAATGCGAAGGATGAACAAATAAAATCAATCCTTAAAGCCAAGGGGGTAACGGAAGATAAGACGGTTGTGGTCTATGATAATAAAGGAGAACAGAGCGCACAAGCGGCAGACACACTAAAAAAGCTGGGGTACAACAAGATTTTAATCTACAAAGGCGGTATGGCAGAGTGGGCAGCTGACGCGAGTCTTCCAGTAGACGGATTGAAAAACTACTCATCGTTGGTCTACCCGGCTTGGATTAATCAACTCATCAAAGGGGAGAAATCAGAGGCCGCCCCGGCAAAAGATTATAAGATATTTGAGGTGAGTTGGGGAGAGCCTAAGGACTATAAATTAGGGCATATACCTGGTGCGATCCACTTAGATACCAATACAATCGAGTCGGAACCTCTTTGGAATAGAGTGTCAGATAAAGCATTGGAAGCAATGCTTGTAAAGAACGGGGTCACACAGGATACGACAGTTATTCTGTATGGCGTGGATTCAACAGCCGCTACCCGGGCTGCTTCGATTATAATGTATTCGGGAGTAAAAGATGTAAGGCTTTTAAATGGGGGCTTTGATGCCTGGAAAAACGCTGGCCTCGCTGTTGAAACAAAGGAGAATCAACCCGTACCTGTTAAGGATTTCGGAGTGAAGGTTCCTGCTCATCCAGAGTATATTTTGGACATGCCTCAAGCCAAAGAGGTCCTTGCTGATAAAGATTCAAAGCTTGTATCTATTAGAAGCTGGGACGAACAAATTGGTAAAACGAGTGGCTATAGCTATATCAAACCAAAAGGACGAATTAAAGGGGATGTATGGGGACACGCGGGATCGGATGCTAATCATATGGAGGAGTATAGAAATATTGACAATACTATGCGCAATGCTAATGAGATAGCAGCCTTCTGGAAGGCATCTGGTATTACCTCGGATCAAAAAAGAGTCTCTTTTTACTGTGGAACCGGTTGGAGAGCAAGTGAAGCATTTTTTGATGCCTACCTTATGGGCTGGAAAAATATTTCGGTCTACGACGGTGGTTGGTTTGAATGGAGCATGGATCCGTCCAATCCAGTAGCAACAGGTGAACCACAATAACAGTAAGGATGAAATGGGTGAATTTAGTTCCGTTCATTTCATGGCTGGTACTTATAGGGACATTGGCATTAGAAAAAGGCTCGAGAGAAAGAATGGGGCTATTTCGGGATTTAGCGGTCAGAAGGACTATCCTCAATTCATCAATTTTTAGGGCAGATCAGTTAGAGCTATACAAGAACGCTCTAATAATAAGCCTGCTTATCTGGGTTATGGTCGCTATGATCAAGGTGAAAAATGCATCAAGTGGTTTAAGGCGCTATATAGCTGAAACGGAACCATTGATGGATATATGGTGGTTGCTATTGATGGAACAAAATTCTTCGGAAGCAATAAGAAAAGCTGTTCAGAATGTTTGAAGAATACCAAAGGTAAAACGACTCATTATTTCCATAGCGGCGCTGTCATGTCAACGGTAGGGA
>PKWS01000074.1 GCA_003132105.1 Desulfosporosinus sp. | reverse complement strand
CCCACCAGGTTTGGGTCGAATGGTCTGCGACAAATCTAAACGTGCGCTCCGTGCCTAATACTAGCGACAATAACTGGAATAACTCCTTCGCCTGTTCCATCACCATAGAACAATTTTCAGGTATATTATCCAACCTTTTTTCAAATATATCCCACGATACAGAAGGTACCAGGTGGGCGAGTGGTCTTAATCGTTGTTTAATCAGCCCGTAAAAGTTCTGTCCTGTCAATTTATAAATATTNNTCAATAATTCGAGTAACGTTTTCCAAACTCATATCCGAGCCGAGATGTTGTAATGCCGTTTGATAGATCTGATGGGCTTCATCAATCACTAACTGATGATATTCCGGCAACACATTATAATCTGTCTTAAGATCAGAGAATAGAAGCGAGTGATTCACAATCAAAAGATCTGCCTCTTCTGCTTTCTTGCGGGCCCTTAGTAAAAAGCAAATCCCGGCCTTCGAACATCTTCCGGGAATACACGTTTCATTATCCGCGTTTAAACTAGGCCAAACTTGCATGAGTCCAGGAACTTTTGAGAGTTCTTGCAGGTCCCCTGTTACAGTTTCTCTAATCCAAACAAGGATACCTAATAGCGCTAGCCTTTGTTCTTCTCTAGAAATTTCTCGTGGATTAGCCAGGCAACCCTGCAATCTTTTTAGACAAGCATAATTATTTTTTCCTTTCAATACGGAAACTTTAAAGCTAAAGGGTAATATAGTTTCTAAAATTGGAATATCTTTTTTCTGAAGTTGTTCCTGAAGAGGAATGGTATGTGTCGCTACCACGACCTTTTTTCCTGTCTTTTTTGCCGACCATAAACAAGGAATTAGATAGGCAAACGACTTTCCAGTCCCTGTTCCAGCCTCAACGACGACATGTTGAGAGGAGGTCAGACTTCCTGCTATTAGTTTTGCCATTTTCACCTGACCCGGTCTGCTCTCATAGCCGATGAGATTTCGTTCCAGGATTCCTCCTGGTGAAAAACTATCGACAATCCAGTCGATTGAATCAGGAATTTGAGTCTTCAGAGCTTTATCACTTGAAAATAAACCTTCTGAAATGGGCGCGAGAACAAAATCTGTTCGAATCTGACGATCAGGAAAACGACGAGTAATCTCTTTATGTGATTCGTCTATAAAATCTCTTCCAGCCCAACCCTCAAGAAGACCCTTAGCTTGATCATAGAAACTAAGATCGAATTCCAAACTTTTTTTCCTACAAGCCTCAAAAAGCTTCCAGGTTAACCAGGCATTAGTTTCCGATCGATGGCCCCTAGCTCCGTCTTCCAAGGCTAATGAAAGTTTTTCAGTTAGGTAGGATAATTGATAATCATGCACGGTTGGAAAAAAAATTCTAGCTAATTCCAGAGTATTCCATTGGGACTGCTGAATGTTAGTGTTTAATTTGTTTTCTAAAATTGAGAGGAGAAATGTTACACGATGTCCGACAAGAACAGCGTCCTTAAAAAAATCCTGTATCTCGTGACTATGCTCATGTAGTTTAGAAGCACCGTCAAGTTCTTCCGCCTTTATACCGGTTAGCCTTAAAACTTTACTTGTTATTTCTTGCTCAGGCAAAACAAGAAAGTGACATGATCCTTGAATCTTTCCATCACGGATTCGGAGTGCAGCAAATTCAATAATTTCATCCTGCGAAACCTCTAATCCCGTTGTTGCTACATCAAAAACCACGATGTCCTTGCCCAAAATATTGACCCCTCTCTTGTTGTCATTGTACACTATTATAACGAAAGGAATCAACGCAAAGCAGGATTTTAGACTTCTTTAGCGAATAAAATATTATTGGGCTCAAAAAATATGTTATTCGCTATAGGAAGAAGGATATCCATTGTTCAAGCGTAGAATTTCTACCGTCGGACTCGGTCTTGCGGTTTTTTTATCTAGTCTGTTTCTTAGCGGTTGTTCAGAAAGACCTTTTCTAACACAAGACGGAACGTACGCCATTTTATCTATTTCTCCTTCTGGAATGACTCAATCAGAACTCATCAAATTACCATGGAATACAAATATGGCCATCATGCAGAAATTACTTTTGGAGTCTTCTTTTGTCTTAAGTGATTTACATACTCCTAAGGCCCTAAAACCTACAACGAACGTCGCTCTTAAAACGACAATAAACGTTCCTCTTAAGACGACAATTCTCCAAACCAATTTCGCTAAACCAAAGAGCATGTCATTTCTTATCGATCGTCAGGTCCGTACCCTTGATGTTCGTTCTCTTAACATTGAAGTTGAGGGGGCTAATGTAGGACAGGTTACTTTCAATCAGTCTATCACATTGCAGGGTATCAATAATCCAAATCTCCAGCCTGCGTTTGAAGCCTTAAGAGATATGTTACAGGATTTATGATAATCAACAACAAAAATAGAAGTTGCTTTTAGTAACTTCTATTTTTGCCGACTTTTTAAATTAGATAAAGAAACTCATAAAGACACCCTGAGTCAGAGACACTATAAGGCAGGGGAACCTCAACATAATAAAGCAGTCTGGGTTTAGAGGGGATATAACGATGATATTTTTGTTAGACAATTATGATTCTTTTACCTACAATCTCTACCAATACTTCGGTGAACTTGGAGAAGACATCATTGTCAAACGCCAAGACGCAATTACAATAACAGAGATCGAAGCAATGCAGCCTGATTTGATTGTGATCTCCCCTGGACCCTGTACTCCAAATGAATCCCCACTTTCCTTAGCCATCCTCGAACACTTTATGGNNTGACCTAGTTAATCCATTGGAAGTGACCCGATATCACTCGCTGGTCATAGAGCGATCTACCCTTCCCGAGGAATTACTCATTACTGCCGAGTCAGATGATGGAGAAATCATGGGCATCCGTCATAAGACCCTCCCCATCGAAGGAATTCAATTTCATCCGGAAGCTATCTTAACTCAATCCGGCCATCAGCTGTTAAAAAACGCCCTCCAAAATGCAAAAATGTGGCGACTGCAGNNGAAAAGCCATCTCCATTTTTTTTGGATAGTGGAAACGATTACAAAGAGCTTGGCCGTTATTCCTATATGGGATCATCCCCTTTTCTAGAAGCGACAGCCTATCCCGATCGTCTTGAACTTTTTTGGGTGAACCGCGCACACCGGGAAATAATCCCACTACAAAAATCCCAAAGTCTGAACTTTCTTAACGAATCACAGAGTAAATACCACGTGCTTCATCCCCCTTTCCCCTTCTCCGGGGGCGCCGTAGGTTTTTTAAGCTATGATCTTAAAGATGAGATTGAATCGCTTCCTAATAGTACCGTAGATGACTTAACCCTACCGCTTTGGCGTTTTGCCTGGTATGATGGAATCGTGATTTATGATCACTTTCAGGAAAAATATTGGATCACGGCTTGTGGTATTGACGAATACGGAACATGTCATGCTGATTTAGCCCATGCACGTGTCGCTTGCTTAGAACAGATCCTCTACCCATTTGTTCCAGAGCAACTTGGTGAACCTGAAGATCTCATGCACTCAACCATCGACCCCAGCGTCTCCCATGCACAGTACTTAAGTGATTTGAAACGCGTCATTGACTACATCTATGCTGGGGATATTTATCAAGCCAACCTAACCCAACGTTTTTCCATGGTTTGGGAAGGAGATCCTTGGGATCTTTATTCCCGACTTCATAGACAAAACCCCGCTCCCTTTGCTGCATTTCTGCCTTACTCGGATTTTCAAATACTTTGCAGTTCTCCCGAACGCTTTATACGAATTCAGACCGACGGACAAATCGAAACGCGTCCGATTAAAGGGACTCGCCCCCGAGGAAAATCGCCGGAAGACGATCAGTCGCAAGCCATTGAACTTCAAAATAGTTCAAAGGATCGTGCGGAGTTGACCATGATTATTGATTTAGAACGAAACGATCTCGGCCGAATTTGTGAATTTGGAACCGTTAAAGTCACCGATTTAATAAAACTTGAAAAATATCCGACTGTCTGGCATCTAGCCTCGACCATTACCGGGCAACTAAGGTCTGGTCTCGAGCCCAGTGATATTATACAGGCTGTTTTCCCCGGTGGGTCGATCACCGGAGCCCCCAAAATCAGGGCAATGGAGATTATTGAAGAATTGGAGTTATACAAACGGGGGCTGTATACAGGAAGCATCGGTTATATGGCCTTTGATGGCACATGGGACTTTAATATTGTGATCCGGACGATTTTATTAAAAAACGGGAAAGCTTATATTCATGTTGGTGGTGGGATTGTTGCAGACTCAATCCCCGAAAGTGAGTATAACGAAACACTTGATAAAGCTAAAGCACTTTTCAGGGTTCTGAAAGGACGATTAGATGACTCTCACTGATACATTATTCTCACATGACCGCCTAGCTTTATTTGGATACGGGCTTTTTGAAACGCTTCTCATCACCGAAGCAGGGCCGCTATTTGTTGATATGCACTGGCAGCGCATGAACAAGGGGGCTAATTTTCTCGGACTCAATCTACCGGATGAAGCAGAGTGGGTGAAACGGGTTCAAGAATACATAGATGAATTTAGAGAAGAAACGCCTAGTACATTTCCCTATGCACTGCGCGTCACTCTTAGTGGTGGGTCACCCCTTGCCAATCTTCCATCCCAAATCCTGTTCCATAAGCGATCACTTCCCTATACACGAGCTCAGTATACCTTGGGGATTCGACTACACCTCTTACTATCCCCTCGCAATGAGCAGTCTCCCTTGGTCTCCATTAAATCTACGAATTATCTGGAAAATATCTTGGCCAAGGAGGAAGCTATTCGAAATGGTGCTGAAGAGGGCTTGTGGCTGAATACTAAAGGATATATTTCTGAAGGTACGATGAGCAATCTTTTTTTCATTAAAGATGAAACCCTATTTACCCCAGCTCTTGCAAGCGGATGTTTGCCAGGAACACGTCGTCAACTCATTCTTGACTTAGCTCGGTCTCTACAAATTCCGGTTTGCGAAGGTTTGTACCCCTTCTCTGATCTATTCTTGGCTGATGAAATTTTCATGACCAATGCTCTCATGGGCATTATGCCGGTTCGGCAAGTTGATGATTTTACCTTTCCAATCGCCCCGCTGGGTACCAAAAAGTCAGAAATGAGGAGACTTGAATTAGCTTATAAGGATATTATCAAAAATGCATCCTATCTCTTAAAATGATTTATATATTTAAATATAATAGAGGTGCCAAGGTTAATTAATAACCTTGGCACCTCTATTGATTAATATTTTTCTTCAAGCACTTCAAATATTTGCGGTGTAGCAGACTTAAATGCTTTATTTTCGCCAACTGTATCTGCCCAACTTTCATAGGCAGAAAGATTATCCCATTTAGAAAAAAGCATAATGTCCGACGTATTCTCTTGTTTATTTACTGAAGCAAATTTAAATCCTTCCATATTCTCAACGGATTGAATCCCTGTTCGAACCTCTCCTAAGATACGATCTGCATCTGGACCGTTAAATGTATGAAGCACTGTAAGCATATATTATCCCCTCCATTGATTTTACTTTCTAGTTTATCCTGAACCCTATTTCAGCATACGTTTAATCGTATGAACTTATCTTCAACGAAAAGCATAGGTTAAGAAGAGAAGGTTACATACTCTCAAAAAATCCATCGTTTAATTTTACATTTCATGGTATACTTAAAAAGATCAGTCAGGGCTCGTAGGAGTTGCACAAAGGGGGACAGTGGATGAAGCTCATTTACATTCGAACAGATTTCCCTAACGGTCGTTCACACATTTTAATGCGTGATACCGAATCTACTAACCCGGAACTTGTTCATTTCGTGATGGTTTTAAGCAACAAAGGTACCTTGTGGGTTGATGTTTTTTGGCCATACGACCAAGAATCCGAAGAGTATACTCATAGAATCTCTGAACAACAATTTTGGCAAACCTTCCGTGAGTGGAGACTACAGGGCATCCTTCTTGGTGACAGCGGAAAAGTAGCGGAACTTCTAGCGCGAAAACGCCTATTAAAGAAACGCCAAGAAAATGATGCATAAACAGCTAATAAAGAAAGCGGCAACTGCCGCTTTCTTTTTACGCCTTATATGACTGGTCCATTTTTACCGATGGCTAACCGCCCCTGGATAAGTTCAACTAAACTTCAGATGGAGTTGAAACTCCACCTGAAGTAAGTTTTCTTTATATATTCTTGTAGAGACCCTCTCTTATATTCTGCAATTGTTTCAAATGATCATGTTCATCTGAAAAGATTGGTTCTAGCACCTCTTTTTCGGCGCTACTTAAATACTGTTCCGAATACTGTACAGCTCGAGCCAGCCCCTTATCCTCTCCGTCATAAAGGCGTTC
>PKWS01000258.1 GCA_003132105.1 Desulfosporosinus sp. | reverse complement strand
GTTCCTTGCTATTGTTACCCATTATTTCCTTTTTATACATCCTAGAAAAAATTAACGACCAGGGATGATTTCCGCCCCGCGTTCTCCTAACAAAAGCCGCAGTGTGCCGTGCTCATCCGTCCGATAAACCGGGATGTGGCGTTCTTCCCAATACTGCAGAACTTCCGGCGAGGGATGTCCAAATGTGTTTTTCCCCACCGAAATCCATACGGCTTGGGGATGAATCCCATCCAGCCAAGGTTTATCCAAGGAAAACCGGCTCCCATGATGTGGCTCCTTAAAAACATTGTTTTCTAGATTGACGCCCGTCGCCAATATCTCTTCCATTTCTTCTTGTTCCATATCCCCCGTGAGTAAAACGCTTTGTCCTAAATAGTTAAGCTTTAATACCAAGGAATTATTATTCTGGTCAGAATGCGTCCCAGTGAGAACCTGATGCGGCCCCAGCACGTCCAACCAGGCCCCTGAATCAAGCTCGATCCGGTCTCCCGCCTGAAGCACTCGTAACCCCTCAGCCTGATTGGTTAGCCCAAAGGGAAGTCCTGCCTTCCATTCTTGACTTTCCAGTCGATCACCCACAGCAGGTACCCCTACCCAATCGGTGGGGATATTGGCGAACACCGCCCGAACTCCCCCGATATGATCCTGATGTTCATGGGTAATCAATAACGCATCCAAGTGCCCAATTCTATTTTGCAACAAATAAGGAAGCACAATGCGTTCCCCTGCATCAAACTTATCGCTACGAGGTCCTGTATCAATCAAGATGGCATGGTGCTTAGGCGTTCGGATTAATATCGAATCCCCTTGTCCCACATCGATCATGACTACTTCTAGCTCGTTCTGTGAATTCCATGGACTCCACAGGGTTAAAAAGATAAGAAGTATGCCAACCCAACGAACGAGTAACCGTTTTCTAAACATTGGACTCCTTGACTTTTTAAAGATCAAACTTTGCGCAGCTCGACGAATTTCCAAAGGACATCGTTCCATGATTTTCGCAGCGATTCTCCTTAACCTTCTGCCAAGCTGAAGCAGCCTCGCTCTTACGATAAAAAGCACGCGCTCTTTTCCCCACAAAACGATGCCGATTCCGCCGTACCAAATTATCCAAAAGAGAGGACCTGGGTTTAAGACCCAGACATCAGCGTACGGTAATTCAGACAACATCGTTAAAATTGTATTCGTCCCGGCTAAAAGCCACAAGCTCACCTGAAAAAAAGGCGCAGACAACCCCCCAAAGAAAGAGAGAATCACCCCGATGAGCCCCACTTCTAGCACACTACCTAAAATAAACAGGATAAAGACATTAGCAAAAAAACCGATCAAAGATAATCGATGAAAAGCCGAGATTAACAGTGGTAGTGTTGCAACCTGCGCTGCTAATGTTCCTGCAATAGCGAAATGCAATAGCTTAGGGATGCGTTCAAGCAATTTTCTCTTGAGGATTCGAGGGGCAAGTACAACGATTCCCCAAGCAGCTGCAAAGGAAAGTTGGAAACCAAGATCCTGAATGATTAAAGGATTTTGAATAAATAGGCCCACTGCCGCAAAGAACAGCCAACGCAGTGAGGCCACTTGGCCTCGTCCCAAACGCCCGAGCAAAACCGCGATTCCCAAAACAGTCGCTCTTATAATCGGGGCATTTCCTCCACAAAGCGCAGCATAAAGTAAAAGTACCAAAATCGTTCCGCTGATCCGAATTTTCTTAGGCAAAAAACTCAGGAGCATCCAAGAAAAGCCAAACACAAAGGCCACATTGGAGCCCGAGGCCGCAAAGACGTGAAGTACGCCAGTCACTTTGTAGCGTTCTTGAACCGAATCCGGAATACGACTGGAATCTCCGAAGAAGATCCCCTCTAATACCCCCGTTTCCTCAGGAGCCCAGGCCTGAAGCCGACTTCGAACCTGCTGGCGAATCTTCCAGGTTAGACTTGGCTCCCCCGCAGAAAGAAGTACAGCATCCCCTTGCGCACTTAGTGTGCCACTTAACCCCCTAACTCCATCATAAAGGCGTAGGTCGAATGCACCGGGTGTTCCAAGTGATTTAGGCCTTTCCAGGTGCGCTTGGAAACTTACATGATCTCCTGGCAGAACCCGCTTCCACTCTCCCGGAATCTGCCCCGATTTATCGGTATAAACAGTGAGCCGATAGGTCTGACCTTTTAACTCTTGCCGAAGATCAGTCGGAGCTTCCTTTGACACGCCGCCTTCGCCTTCCTCGACACGCACTAGGCCAACAACCTTATCCTCTAATATATTCAAGTCCTTTATAAGACCGACAATCTCAACCCTGTCCATCACGAGAGGCTCCGGCAGTGTACGATCCGCAAGGGCACCATACGCAAAGCCAAGCACAAGACTTGCTCCTAGCAAAATGATCTCGGGGCGAAACACTCGGCCAAAGAAATCACGGGGCCGCCACAATACCAGACGTACCCCCAGCAATACGAGAATCCCAAAAGCCCAAAGACGTACCTGTTCNNTAACCGTCACTTGTGAAGCCATTTTCTCAAATGTTTTAGCTCCAATACCTGAAACATTTTTTAAGTCTTCCGGCCGGGCAAACGGCCCGTGTTCTGTCCGGTATTGAATAATGCGTTCCGCTAACGCCGGGCCGACTCCGGACAGCTTGTCCAGTTCAGCTGCTCCAGCGGTATTGATATTAATTTTCCCTCCTGCCTGTGTTGTTGAATTCGCTACAGGTGTCGGATCTAGGTTTGGTGCCGTAACTACGCCTCCAGCATTCGTCGAATTAACACCCACCGACTGCGGGGAAATCGGGAGGGTCTTGTATGGCACAGATATCTTTTGTCCATCCTTAAGCTTTTCAGCAGGGTTTATACTCTCTAGGTTAGCTTCTAGCAAAGGACGGACCTGCTTCAAAGCATCATCCAAGCGGGCATCCGGGGCTAAATGAACAAGCCCTGGTTTCTCAACTGCTCCGGCCACATAAACAACGATCTCTCGGCTTGAAACTGTTTTTTGAAGATAAGCATTGGACCCATGAGGTAGAAAGAGCCTCCAAATGGCAAAAATCGCAAGTCCTATGAGTACAAACCACCAAGCATAGCGAAGCTTACGTTCCACTCGCAGCAGCCCCCTTCATTTTTTATCTTATTGATGCTATGGTTTATTTGATTTCGCTTTATTCCTTCCTTTTCCTGCTGCGAGGCCTGATTTATCCTGTCGAATTAGGTAGTTTTGCTAGTGCCATTGTCATAAACCTTAGTTATCGGACGCAATTGCTCGACTTGTATAAAGCTACAATAGATGAGCGCAGACCCTTTGAAGGTGAGATGTTGATGTGTTTATCAGCAACTCGAACTATCCTGTTGCAGAGCCAAAACGCATACAGACAGAAATGGACGAACTATTTCACTGGATTATCACCGAAAGAGATCAGGTTCATCCAGTAGTGTTTGCTGCACAACTCCACAAAAAATTTATATTTATCCATCCCTTTAAGGACGGTAATGGAAGAATTGCAAGACTCCTAATGAACACCGTACTGATACAGGACGGATACTTATTGGCTTTAATTCCTCCGGTGCTTAGACATGAATACGTTGAATTTCTTGAAAGAGCCCACAGAGATGATAAGCCCTTTGAACAATTTATTGCAGAGAGGATAATCGAATCAGAAAAGGAAATTATGCGACTATTACACATGCCAATTCCAAAGCTTCCTATTAACAACTAAAATACTAATACATTGCCAAATATTAACTAGCGTCCCCAGCTAAGCTGAGGGCGCTAGTTATTTTTATCTTTAAATATTTCTTAACATTTTAACCCTCTAATAATCACATTAGCTTGTTATGCTATATATAGTCTCATATTTCTGCGTACAAATGGTTACCAAAAAGTAGCTGATTCAAAAACATTAAAAGACGAAACTATTGGAGGTACAAAAATATGGCTAAGATAGGCCACAAGATGGTTGCCTTATGTGCAGCAGCAATTGGAATCATATATTCAGCAGGTTATGTAGTCACGGAGCCTGCAGCTTTAGCACAAGATTCACCACTCGCAACAATAGCCTCGACCCAAAAAACAAATGTTTCAGCCACAAGTAAGTCAACCGCCTCGACCCCATCATCGGTAGCTGCCCAAGGACAATATCGTGATGGAACCTATAACGGCCAGGGAAGCAACCGAATTGGTACGGTGGAAGTAGCTGTGACTGTTAATCAGGGAAAGATTGTCTCTTGCGAGGTCACCAATTGTTCGACACACTATTCGGTTTCAGCCATCGACCCAGTCCTATCAAACGAAGTAGTGGAACGGCAAAATGGAAATGTAGACGTCGTTACGGGTGCCACTAAAAGTACTCAAGACTTTCAAACTGCTGTCCAAGAAGCCTTGGATCAGGCTAAAGTATAAAGAAAACTAACTTCAGTTCCATCTAAAGTTTAGTGTAATTTTAGCCGGAGGCGATTAGAGGTTCGGTCCGACATCAGGCCTCTGACTTCTGACAAAGGGGGTATTAGTAGCTTTTGAAAACAAAGAACGCTAAAGAAAGCTTTCAAGAATCCCGTCTTTTTATGGATACTGTCGTTAACATTAAGATCGTAACTTCCCGCGCAAAAACAGAAATAAAACAAAGTATGGCTCGGGCCTTCGCAGCCTTTTACCACGTAGAAAGTGTGTGTAGCCGTTTTAATAGCCATAGCGAAATTAGTCGCCTTTCTACACAGATTGGTACTCCTGTTCCAGTCAGCTCTATCCTTTTTGAAGCGGTTCGCTTTGCTTGGGAAGTAGCAGCTTTTACTGAGGGAAATTTTGACCCGACTATGGGTAATACTCTAGAATTGTATGGTTTTAATCGTGATTACCTGACAGGGTACCAATCAGTATCAGTACCGACAACATTTAACGCTAATACCCCTGTCAGCTATCTTGATATTGATCTCAATAAAGAACAACAAACGATCCTCCTGCGAAGACCGCTTATTCTTGATTTGGGAGCTATAGCGAAAGGTTTGGCTGTTGATTTGGCGGTCAAAGAATTATCTCATTTTGAGGGATTTTTCATCGATGCGGGCGGCGATATTTTCGCCGGAGGGCTGAATGAATATGAAAAATCTTGGAGGGTTGGTATACGCCATCCGAGCAAAAAGGAAGAAATCATCAGTTCATTAAAGCTCACTAATATGGCTGTTTGCACTTCCGGTAGCTACGAACGCATTAGCCCTATCAGAAAAGACGCACACCATCTTATTAATCCCCACTCCAGGATTCCTCAGTCGGATAGTTTGAGTTGTACCGTGATTGCCCCTTTTACCATGATGGCTGATGCCTTTTCGACAGCGGCTTTTATTTTGGGAGCGGAGAAAGGGATACGACAACTTGAACTAGCTGGACTTGATGGTATTTTAATAACGCCCACTTTGGAAATGTTTATGACGAAAGAGATGAGGAGGTACCTTTCATGAGCATAAATACAAACGTAAGCAACAATAAAGTTAGCCCTATAGAGGCTTTTCCAGGTCGTGTCTCCCTTACACCGAAGATATATGTTCTTATCGTCCTTCTCATAATAACCGCGATTGCAGGGACTAACTCAGTCGACCCCAGAGGAATTTTGAATACTGGAGTAGCCATGATTGCGGCAATCCTTTTAGATGGGATAATCTTTACGCTACAAAGTAGAAAAAAATTATTCTCAGATGGCGGTGTTATTACCGGGCTGATAATAGCGCTCGTTTTGGGTTCATCTACCCCTTGGTACATTATCGCTGGAACTACTGTCATCGCAATTATTTCCAAGCATTTGTTCAGAATCAACAAAAAACCCATCTTCAACCCGGCTGCTTTGGGATTGCTAATTGCCATTTTCTTATTTTCCAGCGGACAAAGCTGGTGGGGATCCTTTACTGGACTTCCTGTTTGGTCTGTTGCTTTCTTGCTCATAGGAGGCTTTCTAGTAACGGAGCGGGTTAACAAGTTCCCCCAAGTATTGGCCTTTTTAGGTGGCTATTTTTTACTGTTACTAATCATGGGTTATTACGGCGTTGGGCAAGCAGGCGATGCTCTTCGTACTCCCTTTATAAATTCTGCTTTATTCTTAGCCTTTTTCATGGTAACAGACCTACCTACTTCTCCTGGGAAATACAAAGACCAAATTTGGTTCGGAATTATTACAGCAGTAGCGTCCATCATCATTTACCTACTTTTTGGTGGACTGTCCTATCTACTGATCGGGTTACTTGTGGCTAATGCATGGAATGCCCTGAAGTCCCTTACTTAACAACGATGTTAACCAACTTACCCTTAACCGTAATCACCTTAACAATTTTTTTCCCTTGGATCCATTCACTAATTGCAGGCTGAGAAAGCACCCTATTTTCCAACTCTGCCTTTGAAATATCAGCGGACACAATAATACGGTCACGCACTTTACCATTCACTTGAAGAACCACCGTCACTTCATTTTGCACCAGAGCGGCTTCATCCACTTCGGGCCAGGTCTGTTTGTGAATGCTCTCCGTATGTCCAATTTCCATCCAAAGCTCTTCCGTGATATGCGGAGCAAAGGGGGCTAGGAGTAACAGAATCGCTTCAACTGCCTCCCTGCCAACCGCAGCATCTGCTGAAGGCTGCTCCTTATAGATATACAAAGCGTTGACCCATTCCATAATGGTACTGATCGCCGTGTTGAAATTATAGCGTGTTCCAATGTCAGTCGTCACCCTCTGAATAGCCAAGTGAGTTTGACGGCGCATATCTTTACCGATTGCATCTAGGCTTCCCCAATGGTCCGCTTGATCGGGTGACGAGGATAGGTGATTCTGGTTTGCCTTGATAACGGGCTCATATTGAGTGACCAGACGCCAAACACGGTTCAGAAAACGGTAACACCCTTCAACCCCTTGATCACTCCACTCCAAGTCTCTCTCGGGTGGGGCAGCAAACAAGATAAATAGCCGTGCTGTGTCTGCCCCATAATTTTCAATAATTCCTTCAGGGCTCACAATATTCCCTTTGGATTTGGACATTTTGGATCCATCCATGCAAACCATTCCCTGGGTAAGCAAGTTTTGGAACGGTTCATCCGCTTTAATGTAGCCTAAATCCCGCAAAGCCTTGGTAAAAAAGCGTGCATAGAGAAGATGTAGAATGGCATGTTCCACCCCACCAACGTACTGATCCACGTTCATCCATTGATCCACCGCAGATTTAGAGAAAGGGGCTTCCGTGTTGCGAGGGTCAGTATAACGCAGATAATACCACGAAGAACAAACAAACGTATCCATCGTATCCGTCTCACGTCGAGCAACTCCCCCGCACTGAGGGCACGTTGTTTCTGTGAACGACGCAGATGTGGCTAAAGGATTTTCCCCAGCTTTAAAGACTACATCAGGTGGGAGCAAGACGGGCAACTGTTCTTCCGGCACGGGTAATGTTCCGCAGGATTCACAATAAATAATCGGAATAGGGGTGCCCCAATAGCGTTGACGCGAAATGAGCCAGTCTCGCAAACGGAAGTTGACCTTCCGTTGACCCAGACCACGGCGCTCCGCTTCATCGGCAATTCGTTCCAAGCCCTCATGACTATCCAGACCATCGAAGGAAGCAGAATTAACCATAACCCCTTCCCCCGTGTAAGCGCCCTCGAGCGGCTGATCTTTCGCGTCCGGAGCACTCCCTGCCGGCACAATAACAGAACGGATTTTCAGATTATACTTCGTTGCAAATTCAAAGTCTCGTTCATCGTGAGCTGGCACACCCATCACCGCGCCCGTTCCATATTCGAGCAACACGTAGTTGGCGATCCAGATCGGCACTTTCTCCCCACTCAGCGGGTTAAGACAATACGCCCCAATGAACAGCCCTTCCTTTTCTACGTCCGTCGACGTACGGGTAATTTCATTCAGTCCGTGCATTTTCTTAATAAAAGCCAACACATCAGCTTCGTACTCCGTACCACTCACCAGTTCTATGACCAGGGAATGTTCCGGAGCTAAGACCACATAGCTCACCCCAAAGAGGGTGTCAACCCGAGTCGTATACACAGAAATCTTCTCCGGACGCTCAACCAAGGGGAAACTG
>PKWS01000367.1 GCA_003132105.1 Desulfosporosinus sp. | reverse complement strand
GGAGTTTATGCGGAAAAACCGCATAAACTCCTTATAATTAGCTTGAATCCTTAAAACAACTTTAATGCAAAAGCATATTTTACTTGGATATCCAAACAGTACGCATATCTTTTTGGTCAAGAGCACTAATCGTCAAGTCATGGACATTTTTGCTGAACAGGTGAAGGAAAGTCGAGTTGAAAGCCCAAGCAGCAGGTTGGTCAGCAACAATTTTTTCTTGAATCGTTTTGTAAATAGCCATCCGTTTGATGGTATCAGTTTCAGCCAACGCTTGAGTTAACAATGTTTCAACTTCTGGGTTAGAATAGAAGGTTTCATTGTTAGAGCCAAATTGAGTTTTGGAATAGAGGATGCGCAGGAAATCATCCGGATCTGGATAATCTGCACTCCAAGCTAGACGGAACATTTGACTATCTCCTGTTTGCAAAGCTTGAATGTAGGAACCCCACTCCATATTCTTTAAATTGGTTTGGATTCCAATTGCTTTTAATTGACCTTGGAAGGCTTCAGCAGTTTTTTGGTTTCCTTGGTTAAAGTTATAGGCATATTGAATTACGGGTAGTCCCTTACCATCTGGGTAACCTGCTTTTGCCAAATAATCTTTGGCTTTGGCCAAATCATAAGTTGGTGCTTTCAGATCTTTATCATATCCCGGCATGGTGGAAGGCATTGGACCATTGGCCACAGTCGAAATACCCTCAAGAACAGTGTCTACGACACTTTGAGGATCAATCGCATAGGCAATCGCTTTNNAATTCCTTAATAACAGATTGTTTTTGACCTGGAGGAAGGATATCCACAAATTCTAGATTTCCAGCGCGGAAATCATTTAAAGCTGTAGATTCATCTTTGTAGATCTTATAGACAACTTTATCAACATGGGGCTTCGCACCATAATAATCGGCGAATTTTTCGATAGTAACATCTTGGTCAGCATTCCATTTCACAAACTTGAATGCACCTGTACCGATAAGAGTAGCAGGCGTGGAAGCTGGTGTTCCAAAATCTTTACCCGCTGTAGCTCCGGCAATTTTATAAATACCAACGGCAGGATGACCCAACGAAGTGAGGAAACCAGCGTTGGTTTCGCTTAAGGTCACTTGAAGAGTGTAGTCATCCACTTTCTTTAAGCCAGAAAGTGTTTTTGCCGCTCCACTGTTTACTTCTTTATAGCCAACAACAGGTTCGAGTGGGAAGGAAACTGGAGAAGCAGTGACTTTANNACTCCCTTTCGGATATGGAACGTGATAGTTTTTTTATCAGCTGAGTAATCCCAACTTTCAGCAATAGCAGGTTTGGTTTCTAACGTTTTGGGATCATATCTAACGAGACCATCGAAAAGTTCTTTCCCAATTTCAATACCGTTATTTTCTTGCAAAAACGCAGGTTCAAGACTCATTGGACTGCCAATCATCCCAAAACGGAACGTACCGCCATCCACGGCTTTAGTGGTTGTTGCGCCGTCCTTCGCGGGCGCTGCTACCTGTCCACAACCTGATAGGATCATAGTAGCCGATAACATGGTAGCGATAACTAAAGACCAGGTTTTTTTACGATTACGAAGCATTCTTTTCCCTCCTAATTTTAGTGTTGGTAATACGCCGTGCAGTAAAAAGTAATAACGGTCCTCCTTCCTCCCAAAAGTAAAGTATTGAGCTCAAGTCCCTTAAAACTTCTTTCTGCCTATTGCTACTTATTCGACTTCGAAACAATATTTCCTGCGAGATGTATAAAGAATTCTCAAAGAATTTGCTTATTAAGACTTAGCACTCTTGGTCGAATAATTCTTTGACTAATTTATAAATATCTTCATGAATTTCATCTCTACTTCTGAGTTGTCCTTCACGCACACAATTTACGGTCTGCCAACCATAGGATGCCACAATTCCACAAGCATTATTATATGACTTTAGTAAGTATTCGTAATTTCTTTCATGTATGTCCTTTTCTTTCTCTCCAAATTTATTGGGTCGTTCGTTGATAAGTTTTTGACTATAACACGGATGCATATTAAGGAAAATCACACAGTCAGGAACTGGGAGTCTGAACTTTACGAATTCCAAGTCCCATAACCACTTGAGATAGTTTTTCCGTTCATCAGGGTTGTTTATTTTAGCTGCCTGATGAACCATATTAGAGGTGGTATACCGATCAGCCAAGATAATTCCGCCGCTTTGATAGAAATCTTCCCATTCTTTTTTATAGGATGCATACCTGTCGACGGTATAAAATGTCGAGGCTACATATGGGTTGACATCATTTGGGTTAGTTCCAAATTCTCCATTCAAATACATTTTGATAAGAGCAGAAGAATCGCTCTTATAATTAGGAAATTCTACCTTTTTCACCCTATAATTTTCAGCCTTCAGGCTTTCATACAGTAATTTAACTTGAGTTGCTTTACCACTGCCGTCACCTGCTTCTATAACTATTAGCTTTCCCCTCAAAGGAATTTCGCCTCCTTCTTCTTGTCCTAACATTATACTAAACCTGTATTACTATTCTACATCCCAAACAAACAAATTTTTTAATACTTCTTTCAAATTCAGTTCTCCTTAAAAATAACCCCTCAAGGAATCATTATACATGGTTCCTTGAGGGGTTGCTGCACTATTATTAAATCAATGGACAACACTAATTATTTCTAGAATAATTAGTGTTAAAATTATGCTTATATGCAATTTTCCTCTCTTAACAATTGAGAAAAAGATAAAATTCTAATTTCATGTATCTCTGAAATGATTACTATAAACCGTGATATTTCTTCAGCTCACCTTACTCATGACTCTTAATTTATCAGCAAGAAGTGCTATGAATTCTGAGTTTGTGGGTTTTTGGCGCTCAATATTCATAGAATATCCGAAAATTCGTTTAAGCGTATCTGTATGTCCACGTTCCCATGCAAGCTCGATTGCGTGACGAATTCCACGTTCAACCCTACTGGGTGCGGTATCAAACTTTTTCGCAATTCCTGGGTAAAGCTCCTTGGTTACCGCACCTAACAAAGAGACATCCTCCACCACCATCAAAATTGCATCTCTAATATATTGATAGCCTTTAACATGCGCAGGAATCCCAATTTGATGCATCATATTTGTCACTTCGACACAAAGATTAAGCCCGCTTCCCGCCGTTGTCACAACTGGTAAAGTTGCCGAAAACTGAGTTTGAACAGATGAAGGTATATCCTGCGTTAATGAGCGGATCCGCTTGCCGAGAATATCAAGATCAAATGGTTTTAGAATGAAATAATCCACACCAAGCATCATTGCTTGATGCGTGAGTGATTCTTGGCCGAAAGCAGTTAGCATTATAATTTTGGGACGTTTCATTGTTGTCCGAGCATTAATTCTTTCTAATACCCCTAAACCATCTAAATTTGGCATAACTAAATCAAGAATGATCAAATCCGGTTCCTGTGTCTGAATGAGCTCCCAGGCTTCTAAACCATTATTAGCAACTCCTACAACGATTAAATCTTCTTGGGCTTGGAGATAGTTTTGTAGCATTTGACATAAATTGCGGTTATCATCCGCGACAATTATTTTGACTTTTTTACCCATTCTGCCATCATCCCACCTAAACTGAATTCCGGTTCATCTTTATGCTTTTAAAACGAACACATCTTTCCGGTGTTCTTATTATACGTTAGGGTTAATGTCGAAATCGTAAATAATTAGGGAACTATTGAGAAGTTATTTTTCACTCAAGAAGGGCTTATAGTCAGGAATTTATGGATATTATTGGTATTTTTCTACCATCAAAATCCTCTAATATCCTCTGCCTTAAAATGGAACGCAATTTTATACACGAATTTTCGTGAACTATATCGAGCTTAATCGCAACATAGTACCCTAACACTATTTATGTATTATTGATAAAATTATTCTTAAATAAAGGAGTTTTATTGAATAGATGCGCACAACTAAACTTCAGGTGACCTGAAGTAAGTTTCCATTATATTAAGCTTATTGAGTATAGACGGCTTGAACAAGGGTAGAATAATACCTAGATCTGTTGAAGGAGGTACATAATGTTTGCTGAAGTAGACAAAGATGCGTGCATCGGGTGTGGAGCTTGCCCAGACATCTGTCCTGAAATTTTCAAGATGGAGGATGATGGGTTGGCGGCAGCTTATAAAAACCCAGTTCCCAGTGAGCTTGAAGAGTCAGCGAAAGAAGCTGCCGAGGGCTGCCCCACAGAAGCCATCCACCTTGAAGAAGAATAAAAACGCTTTCAAAAGATAAGAAGGCAGTAAAAGCGGTTGATTAACATCCGCATTTTACTGCCTTCAATCAATATTTTACTTAACTTTAATTCATTGCTTTCTCTACAAATTCTTGAAGTCCCTCTATACCCGTTCGATCTATGAGGCGCCCAAGCCGTTCTTGAGGTTTTGCATTTTGCTTATAGTAAGAAATAACTGCGTCCACCGCTGGCAAAATTTGCTCCTTTTGGAGATTCTCTAAAAGGATATCCCCCTGCCTTGGCTTGACTCCACCATTTCCTCCTACATAAAGATGATAACCTTTGCTTGTCCCCATCAGCCCTAAGTCAACAGAGGAAGCGTCTGTACATTTATTTGGACAACCAGACACCCCCATTTTGAATTTTGAGGGTAATTCCATTCCATGATAGCGCTTGTCAATTTCCATGCCCAAAGCTAGCGTTTCTTGCAGTCCTCGCTTACAAAATGTATTGCCTGGACAAACTTTCACACTCCGTACACATAACCCGATCGCATGTCCAGGATCCATGCCTAACTCTTCCCAAACTTTTGGGACATCTTCAGGGAGTAAGCCAACAATAGCAATACGTTGCGCGGAGGTCACCTTGATTGCTTGAGCATGATATTTTTCAGACACATCTGCAATCTTACGTAAAATTTCCGGAGTAACGACACCTGCCGGAATATGTGGAGCGATAGAATAAGTCTTCTTGTCCATTTGTAAGATGGCTCCAGCTGGTTGAGCCTTCGCTGCGGCCTCTGTAGAAAGTTCCCCTTGTTCGGCAGAATTAACCTTTTCTAACAACGCATTTGGATCAAGATTATGCATCTGCGCCGCATTGGCTAAAGTTTCATTGACTGAAAACGCACATCCAAGGCAATGTAACCCGAGTTCCTGCATCGCTTCAGCAGTCTTCGGATTGGCCTCCATAACATCTTTTAATTTCATATCTAATGTAAAACGCATATTAATCTCCTAACCATGTATGAGCATTGGTAAACAATGCATACATATATATTTCTCTTCACCTTGGTGGACATAAGTCAATACTGGGGTTAGTTCACTGGTTGTCCCACAATTTGCACACTCCAGTTCAAGAGCTACTTTTTTTACATCGGCCATTCTTGAATAACCTCCTTTATATGTTTAGTGTAACACTGCCGCTTCTCATTCAGTGTGACACAAAGCACATCTCTGTGTGCATTTAGGCACGTTAGTGCATGCAAAAAGTGATATCAGCCCTCAGTTTAAACGGTTATTATCAAAACTATACAATAGCACAAACAAAATATGAATGTATTACAAAAACAAAGAAGGAACACGATTTCCCGATTTCGGTCAACCGTGTTCGAACTTAATTATCCGCTGGCCATGCCTCGAACAGGACGTTTGAGGTTAGAACACCGCCATG
>PKWS01000221.1 GCA_003132105.1 Desulfosporosinus sp. | reverse complement strand
TCCCCTCTCGCCATCCTTGGCTTCGGTGACACCAGACCATCCATCTTCATCGGACGTTTCCCGCAGATCCCCCCTCGCGTCTTCCCTGCCCAGTGGGTCGCGATCACACGGCGTGAAACCTTTGCGTGAGTCGTAGCCAAACTCGGCTTTAGACCCTCTTTCATTAAGCAGGGCGGAACACAAGGACGTGTTCCGCCGGNNGCGACAAGGATGTCGCTTTGGCTGGGTACCCTGCCCCATCTTTCATCAGGGGTTTAAAGCTTAGTTTGTCACGACGAGCGCATGGTGAACAAGTGTCTCGCGACCCTCTCACCACGAACAGGTCAAAAGTTTCCTCTCACTAAAACCCCACCATGTGCCACAGATAGATCCAATCTGAGTAATGAAACGAGGCCCAAATAAACAAGGCACCAGCAACGATTCCAGGTACCCATAAAAATGCTCGGTAATGCCCACCAATACGTCGAATATCATGGATACGAATGGGCAGAAACAGGAGCACAAGGAAAATGTAACCGAGAATTGGAATATAGAACGGGACCCCCCAAGGTAGCAAGGCCCACCCAATTGAGATAAATACAGCAAAATAGTAGCGTCGTTCCAACCAACAAACAAGACCTACCGAGTGTGGGGCACCCTGCAAATGTGGAGCACCCACACCAACCTGTAGCAACCGAATAAGCATCAACAATACACTTAACATTGCCCAGATTAGCCAGGGAGACTGAGCCTGTATCAAATCAATCCCCGGCCATAAATGAGATAACCACGGATTTGAATGGACCTGGATACGAAATATTCCAGAAGTAACCAACCCAGCCAGCATCCCTTGACGGGCTAAAACGAGCAACCCATTCCAGAACCAAGCACTACGCAAACGGCGTTTGGGTTTTCGTTCTGAGATTTCTTTATAGCGCCAGGTTACCGACCGGATGTTCATCCAGACCAGAAAAATCATCAGTAATGACCAAGTTCCTGCAACAAAAGGTTCCTGAACCCATTGAACACTTGAGGTCGGAAGGGATTCGGTCGTCACTTCCCCCCATACCCCTTGAAGCTTGTTTCCCCGAACATAAAGTGACTGCTCCGCTGAAAGTCCCGAGAGAACTGCAGGGGTCGTTTTAATGGCATAAGCCAAGTCGGGTTGAACCTCATTTACTGCCTTACGGAAATACGTTTGGGCCAAGGCGTCCGCATCTAACCCTTTCCCTACCGTCCAAGCCCATAGAGACGGATGAAGCATTTTGCCCGCAACGGCTTTTCGAAAAACATTTGGTTGAGGTAGTCGAGTAGATGGGATTAACTCTACGGGTAATTCAGCCCACACCCCCATACCCACTCGATCAGCCACTTGTAGCCAGAGTTCATCTGGGACTTGGCCGATAAAATAGATGAGGTTTATCCCTTTTTGTTGTTTAGATTTTAACCAAGACTCAGCTTGTCCAGCATGTCTTAGACGAGACTCCTCCTGAACGGTTAAGGCCTCCCCCTTAATTGGGATCACCTGGTCATTTAATACCCACTTTCCTGAAGTAAGAGCGATCGAACGAAGGCCTAAAGGCAACACCAAATCATCAATGTCTCCTTTACTGTTAGTGACCGTTAAATACAGCTGATAGAGAAATGGTACTTGTATAGTCCAACGTCGGGCATCCGGTACAGTTAATGTCAAAATCACGGGTTGATTATCTATACCTTCCTGAGCGTTCAGCGTAAGTGTCTGTTCTGCTATGCCGGCTGACCCATCCGAAAGCACACCGTGGATCGTCCAAGGCCCTTCCTGCGAAAAGCCATGATGTTGTATAGATGTCTTTATTGTTATTTGCGCGGTTGTTCCTATCCAAGAGACATTTACCTGTGGCGGCATGAGGGTTGTTTCCACCGCTGCATCTAAAAGAATGTCACCGGTGATCTTCCCTGATTTTGGCCAATTGGAACCTAAAAACATGGTGTGTTGCGCTGTGCTTCCGGCAAGTTCAACCACCAAGATATTATCCTCTCCATAGTGAAACGCCTTGGCCGGAATCTCGAATCCATCCGCACCACCACTTCCTTCAAATTCGCCGATTTTCTGGCTACTAGCGATTCCATTTAAGTAGACGTTTGCATGTCCCTGTACACCATTAAAGGTAAGCAGAATGGTCCGGGAACTCCATTCTCCTGGTATTTGAAAACGTTTAGCCACGACTGAAATTCTCTCACTTGAAGGTAACGTCACGGGCGGTCTATCAGTCAATAATGATAGATCGCGGTTTACTTTTGGGGGTTGAGATTCCGTTGTCCAAGCCTGACGCAAGGAAGAGAACTGATTCCAACTCCCGTTTAAATTCTGCGAATACCGTGCGGCGCTTAAAGTACTGTGCCCCGTTTGAAGGGATTCTCCTGTAGGATTTTGCCAATACCACCAGAGTGTTCCTAATGTCAATGCCAATAAAGCAATAAAGATCATTAATCGACGATTAAACATAAAATAGCCCCTCATTATTTATCTCAATAGTTAACATATTCGTGCAAGATTTCGAAAACCCTTGCCCTTATAAAAATAAAACCCATTGGCAACTGGCTCATAGAAGCAAGTTTTCCGATGGGTTTAAAAAACATGGCGAGGAGGGACCTTAATTAAGTTTCTCATTGTTTCGACACTCTGGGCAAATTCCGTAAAACTCCATGCGGTGCCCCATAATTAGGAAACCAGATTTCTCCATAACTTCTTGATCCATATCAATTAAAGGACGATGGTAATCGGCCACCATACCACACTTCGAACAAACGATATGATAATGGTTCTTTGGGTTGCCATCGAAACGACTAGACATATCACCATAAGACAACTCCAAAAGATGCCCATGCTCTTTAAGCATGTTAAGTGTATTATAAATTGTTCCCAGACTGACCCCTGGAAACTTCGCCTTAACATGATGATAAATTTGATCCGCAGTGGGATGGGACTCCGTTTTAAGCAGGTACTCCAAGATTGCTTGCCTCTGTGGCGTAAAACGGACACCTTTATCCTTTAATTGTTTAAGAATCTCGATCGCATCCATGTCGGCATCTCCTTTCATTGTCTTTAACTTTAAAGTTATTGTTAATTTGATTTTAAATCAATCTAGAAAATTTGTCAATAAAAAGGGAGAGGTAATTCCTATGCAAACTAGATGGCGCGGAGATCTTTGACAATTTTTTCTGGTAAAGATAGAATTATACTAAAGAAACTAATTAAGAATTTTAAAGGTAATCTACGAATTGTCTTGTAAGGAGGGTAAGTTTAATGACCACAAAATCTAACGTGGTAATTTATAGTAAGAGTGGATGTTGCCTGTGTGACAAGGCAAAAGCAATTCTACTTAAAGTGCAGACCGAAATACCTTTTACGTTGCAGGAAATAGACATTTCCCAAAATCAGGCGCTCTTTGAGAAATATCAATATGTCATTCCCGTTGTGGCAATTAATGGTGAAGACCTTTTTGTTTCTAAGATATCGGATTTTAGATTTCGCAAGGCTCTTTTAGAGATTAATGATTAAATTATAAATGGATTTTTAACGGGAATATTTGCGAGGGGCCGCACGCTTCGTCACACCTCATCTGCCGTAACCACTACTGCGTAATTCGTGCCCAGTGCTTCGAAATGCTTTCGTCCACAGCGGATTTTATCAGCTTCACTAACCCTTAGCTGTTCAAAGTTTTTAGTGGCTTTTGTTTCCCGGACCAGGTAGATGGTTTCGTCATCTTGTTTGACGATAGCCCAATCCGGATTGTATTCGCCGATTGGGGTATCAACTTTGAACCAAGTAGGCAGTTTAACAAAAAGCTTAATGTCTTCTCTCCTTTCAAGTTCCTCAGCAAACTTACGCTCGGTGTCGCTTTCATACACCACCGCATCATACACAGATTTCCGGACTTCTAGTCGGTTATTTAAGTAGCTAAGGACTTCCTTGTTTTCGAAAAGCTGCTGGTTCCATTCGGATCCGGCAATTTTTTCGTACTTAATACCATCAACCATGAAGCGATGCAATATTTGGCTAATAACAGTCGCTAGCTTATCCATAAATGTCTGAGGATTGATTCCAAACTCTCCAAGACGGTTGCTTTCGATCAGAATCTTAGCTAACGTTGCCCGGGTCAGCTCAGTTTTTTTCTGAAGATAAGCGATAATATCTGGCAAAATATTATTATAGGCCATCTCAATTTTTTTGTTCCGAATGCCTTTCGCAGTTATCCCTTTATTGTTAACACTGACCAAGCCCTCCGAATATTGCGCCTGTACAGGCTCGATTTTGTCCATTTGCTGAATAGCTTTGAGCGCATTAGCAATAAGGTCATTCGTAGAATAAAAGACTTCGTAAGTGGTCTTACCTTTTATCTGGTCCCACAACGCTTTAAATTCAGAGTCTTCATAAACCTGCTTATTAAGCTTGAGCGCCTTTGGATCCTCATCCTTTTTGATAAATCGCTCCAAGTGGTATGATTCAACCGTCTCTATTATGGCTTGTTCCAAATCTCGAAAGGCGTCGCCAATTCCTAGATTAAATCCGTTCTTACTGGGATTAAATGACGCCAGTATTTTTCCGTTCTCATCAAGATAGCCCTTCACTCGAAGTGCCTCCCAAACTGTCTGGGAATCTTCCTTGCCCAACGGAACAGTCTCTCCGTCCACTACCCTGGCTAGTTTAGCAAAGGCAGTCTTTGCAATCTTTCCAAAAGTTACACCGCAGTCTTCCTCGTATTCTTTCTGTAGTTCCTTTGCGAAGTCTTCATAGTTTTCGTTACCGATAACCAGTAATTTGTTGATATTTTGGTCGAAAACCCGTTCTCCGTTTTGATTTACCGGCAGCCTTAATCCACGGCCGATTTCCTGTCGTTTTCGAATCACTGACCGCGCCTCGTTCAACGAGCAGATCTGAAAGACATTGGGATTATCCCAGCCTTCTCTCAGAGCTGAGTGGGAAAAAATGAAACGAAGCGGTTCGTCTAGCGATAGGAGTTGCTCCTTGTTGCGCATGATTTTGGCATAGGTATCTTCATCGTCTTTTGTACTCCGGCTTTCGCTCGAATTCTTAAAGACGCCCTTTCTGTCTATGGAAAAATAACCATCGTGCACTTTATCTGCTGGATATAAATTGAGAATCTGATATTTGGACAAACCGATGAGTTCGTTGTAATGATTTTCAAACCATAAGGCGTATTTTCCCTTCTGCGATTTACCCTCTGCATCATACGTACGATAATTTGATACGCGGTCCAGAAAAAATAGCGAAAGCACCTTAATCCCTTTATCCCTGAGCAGCAATTCCCGATCAAGATGTCGTAGGATTGTCTGGCGGATTTTGAGCTCTGCCAAATCCTCCTGGAAACCGCCCAGTTCAGCGTCCAGAGCCAATCGTCGCCCACTAGAGAAATCAATCCACTCATTGTCCGGTTCGGTACTGATATCGACGACTTCATATCCATGCCGATAAATTTCACGTTCACCGGAAGAGACAAATAAATCAGTGCCCTGTTTAACTTTTACTTTTTTCTCTTTAACACCGCCTTTAAGAGCGACATGAATCATCACATCGGCACTAAAACCCATTTTGTTATCGGTTTTGACCAGTCGGACAAACGCATCATTATACGCATTGGCCTGTTTTACCGTTGCTATGGTAATTTGTTTAACCAACTTTAGTTGATAGGCCTTGATCGGATCCAAACGATATACGAGGTTAAAAGGCTTTTTATGGGTGGCCGAGTAACGTAGAACGCATAAGGGATTAAGGACACGAATCGCATCTTGAGCCTTAGGCGTATTATCTACGCTTTGAGGCTCGTCAATAATGACAATTGGAACTGTAGCCTGGACAAACTCAATTGGACGCCTACCAGATAACTTGTCCATTTCCTTAAAGATGACATTACTTTTCTTTTCATCTTTACTGTCCGAAAAGTCCTTGCGAAAGGCATCAATATTAATCACCATGATTTGGATATGGTTGCTCGACGCAAACTGACGCAAACGATTAGCCTTTTTTGCATCATACACGAAATACTCATACTCGAGATTGTTATATAGGACGCGAAAATGTTCCCGTGTAATCTCCA
>PKWS01000303.1 GCA_003132105.1 Desulfosporosinus sp. | reverse complement strand
TCCTTCACTGTAAAAAGTATAAAGTAAACTTGGCTGGCGCCAAGGCTTCAGGAGCCAGCGGTCGGTCGTATTCCAACGCGATCTCGGGACATTCGACACTAGACACGTCCTGTGTCATCACCTTAATTGTACAAATGCGCTGGCCAAGGATGGCCAAGTGTCCCTGTTAGCATCCTTGGGGAGAGTGGACCACTGGCCTAACCTCGAACAGGACGTTCAGGTTTCGTGAGCCAGACCTAGCTAAAGGAAACTTTCCTGAAGTGGAGTTTTAACTCCACCTGAAGTAGTTGAATTTATCCAGGGGCTTAGCGCCACTTATCTCCCTTAAAAAGTGGGAGTTTTAGTGGCGGCTACCCATCGGATAAAATGTGTCCTGTAGCCGATATTGAGAGAAACAGGGACCTCCCAAAAGTATATTCGACTGGCATCAAAAAAAGCCTTACTTATCAAAGTAAAGCCGCACATGGGACTACCAAACCCAAGCTACCGCAGAAAGGTACGATTTGGGACCGGCCACTGCGATTGGAGCGTGATAAGGATAGTTTAACTGATCGGAGACTTTGTTGGAGTTCCTGCTTGACGTGGGTATTGTGAAGGTGTCTCTTTCATCTTTCTTATCCGAATAACCGTGCGATGTTCTGCCCCTTCTCCAAGACTAAAATGTTCAATACCTTCTACAGTACCTCCAAGTATTAGTAATGCTTTTTTAGATTCTGCCAATTCAACCTCAAACTGGGATCCCTTTGGAGCCAGGAAAAGCCCGTTAACCTTTAGTACAGGCAGCGCGTATTCCAACAAGACTGGAAGGCGAGCCACTGCGCGAGAGCTAACTGTATCGAAATGACCTCTGTAGTGCATATTTCTTCCAAAATCTTCCATTCTAGCATGGACAGTCTTAATTCCCGTAAGACTTAATCTATTGATAACAACTTCTAAAAAATCCAATCGCTTCTTCAATGAATCCATTAATACAATATCCAGGTCTGGACGCAGGATTTTAAGCGGAACGCCCGGAAATCCAGCCCCAGTCCCTAAATCCGCAAATGTCACACCAGAAATATAGTTTGAAAGAACCATTGAATCAATAAAATGTTTTAATATGACTTCATGCGGATCAGTGATTCTAGTTAAGTTTAAACGTTGATTCCAGTCCAGTAAAAGGTCTCCGAAATTACAAAGTTGAGTAACCTGTAAATCAGATAGGTCACTTCCTATGTGCTGGTAGGTTAACTGATGAATTAAAGATGCATGTTGATTAAACATCATATATTTCCTCTTCGTCGCCGTTGTTCTAAAGAAACGAGCAAGACCGAAATATCAGCCGGGCTGACCCCCGTGATTCGAGAAGCCTGCCCTATATTTAAAGGGCGTACTTCCGTAAGACGTTGCCTACCTTCAGTGGATAACCCTCGTACTTCCTCATAATCGAGCGTCTCTGACAGACAACGGGATTCTAATTTCGAAAATCTCTCTATATCAGCCCATTGTTTTTCAATGTAGCCAGCATACTTTGTTTCAATTTCCACTTCTTCTAGCACTTCCCGATCAAATTTTTCTAACTCTGGAAGAAGTTTAACTAAATGGTCAAGCGTGATTTCCGGTCTGCGGATTAGATCCTGGGCACTGATTCCTCCACGTACTGGAGTTGATTTAGCCTCTGCCATGACTAAGTGCAGGTCTTCTCTTAACGGGGAGAAAACGGTAGACTTCCACTGCTCTTTGATATAATTATAATTCTTCTTTTTATTCTCGAAACGTATCCAACGTTCCTCGTCAACCAACCCTATAGCTCGTCCTTTGTCTGTCAACCTTAAATCGGCATTGTCCTGCCGAAGAACTAGACGGTACTCTGCTCGGGACGTCAAAAGTCGGTAGGGTTCCTTAACCCCTTTCGTAACCAAGTCATCCACTAAAACACCCAAATAACCGTCCGAACGAAGCAGAATAAACGGGTCTTTTCCAGTTGCTCGAAGCGCAGCATTTATCCCAGCCATCAAGCCTTGTGCTGCTGCTTCTTCATATCCTGACGTTCCGTTTAATTGCCCTGCAGTGAACAACCCCGGTAGCTGCCGTACTTCTAAGCCAAGAGAGAGTTGATGCGGCATAACATAATCATATTCAATTCCATATCCCGGACGTAGCATGCGAACGTTTTCTAGTCCTGGAATACTCTGTAATATTTTTACCTGTACCTCCTCCGGCATACTAGTCGATAGGCCAGCAACATAAAGCTCATCACTTTGCCACCCTTCAGGCTCTAAAAAGATCTGATGAGCTTCTCTTTGAGCAAATCTAACCACTTTATCCTCGATCGAAGGGCAATAACGAGGACCAATTCCCTCAATTTTTCCAGAATACAACGGCGCACGATATAGGTTCTCCCGAATAATATCATGTGTTTGAGTTGCAGTGTATCCTAACCAACAAGGTATTTGCTTTGAAAAATCCGTGTGCCAAAACTGACTCTCAGTGGGTAAAAAGGAAAAACGCCAAAGTTTATCATCCCCAGGCTGAATGCGGAATTTGGAATACTCTACAGACTGACGATGGATTCGGGGCGGAGTCCCTGTTTTAAATCTTCCCAACTCAATTCCCAACTCCTTGAGCGAATCCGATAGCGACATCGCTGGCATTTGACCATTTGGCCCACCTTGGTACATAGAATCCCCGATGATAATTCTACCACGTAAATATGTGCCACTTGTCAAAACTACGTTCTCTGATTCAAAACGCGCACCGGAGCGAGTAACGACGCCCGACATTCTATGTTTATCGACCACGAGACGTTCCACCAGAGCTTGGGTTACTGTTAGCCTATGTTGTGAAAGCAGAACAGCCTTCATCCTATTCTGGTAAGCCAGTTTATCGGATTGTACCCTTAAAGCATGGACGGCTGGTCCTTTTCCAATGTTCAACATTTTAACTTGCAAGGATGTCTCATCCGCTACAATTCCCATTTGACCGCCTAAAGCATCAATTTCCCGAACTAAATGACCCTTAGCCGGCCCTCCAAGTGATGGATTACACGGCATATGTGCGATCGTATCAAGGTTTAAAGTAAGTAATAAGGTCTCGCACCCAAGTCGAGCCGCGGCGAGGGCCGCCTCACAGCCTGCATGCCCAGCTCCGACCACAATAACATCATATTTTCCAGCAAAGTATTCCAAAGTTAGTCCTACTTTCCGATACAAAATCGTGAAAAGATTTCTTCCAGAAGAGATTCTTGAACATTGTGTCCAGTAATTTCTGATACGTAATGTAGTGCTTCGCGAAGGTCAATAGAAAGTATATCCCAAGGCATTCCCAGCTTAATACTCTCCGACGCCTGTTTCAAAGCAGTATTGCATCGCTCTAAAGCGGAAATCTGTCGTACATTGGAGAGAAGTGGATCTGATGCAAGAACAGCCTCTCCCTGATAGACTCTACTTCGAATTTCAACTTCAAGCTCTTTAAAACCCCTGTGCCGAAGGACAGAAAAAGGAATCCACTGCCCATACTTATACTCAGGAAAAACTTCATCATTCTCAAATAAATCAATTTTGTTGACAATAATAATAACTTTTTCGGCATATGTATTCAAAATATGATACTCATCTTTTGTTAAAGGGAGGTTAGCCTGAACCACTAACAAAATCAGTTCTGCCGTTTGTAATGCTTTCCAGGTTCTTTCGATTCCGAGACGTTCTACAAGATCTTGACTTTCGCAGATACCTGCGGTATCCACCAGTTTTAGAAGTATGCCTCCTACACTGACTGATTCTCTAATTTCGTCACGTGTTGTTCCCGGAATTTCAGTTACAATGGCTCTTTCTTCATGTAATAGTGCATTGAGTAAACTCGATTTTCCGACATTAGGTCGCCCTACAATAACCGTGAGCAAACCATCCCTTAGAATCTTGCCCGTTTTACTTCCTGCTAAAAGGTGCCTGGTGTCTACCAGAGCGTCGTTTACACTGATTCCGAGGGTTTCTCGATCTAAAGTTTCAACATCGTCTTC
>PKWS01000281.1:6186-6746 GCA_003132105.1 Desulfosporosinus sp. | reverse complement strand
GATAGCGAGCAGGTTGTTATCCACAAAAGGGTGGAATCTGGGCATCCGGTGACCATAATTTTAGAACAAATCAAGAAAGAAAATATTGATTTGGTGATCATGGGAAGCCATGGTTACGGAGCAATTGCAGGTTCGGTCCTTGGAAGTGTAAGTCAAAGGGTGTTACAGAAAGCGAGTTGTCCCGTACTTATCATTAAGTAGGGTTGTAGTTTGTCATCTTGAGACGAATTTTGTAGACATTCAGGTCAAAGGTCCCTGCTCATGTGGCAGGGATTTTTTTCGTTGGTAGCGAATCAATAGAAGAGTTGGTTAAGCACTGAAAATTATGTGCAAACTTAAGCTAATCCAACCTAGTATTGATAGACACATGGAGGCACACCATGAAAGAAACCAATGTTTGGCTAAGTCCTGAAGAACTTCAACATATGCTTCAAGGTTCATTGCAATGGATGGATGTGGCATCCCATGTAACCTCATCTAAAACGGGGATCCGAAAGTTGGATGGAACCATCTTTGAAAAACAATCGGCTCCCACACAAGCTGTGCATCCAGCGTATTAT
>PKWS01000281.1:5807-6048 GCA_003132105.1 Desulfosporosinus sp. | reverse complement strand
ATTGAGGAAGATTATATAAACAAGGAGTACATCAACAATGGGAAACCTTGCGGATCGTATTGAAGAATATCTAAAACAGATTCTAGAACAAACGGCAGAAGGGTATATTATTTTGCAACGCAGCGAGCTTGCAGGTGAGTTTTCCTGCGTCCCGTCTCAGATTAACTATGTCCTGGACACTCGTTTTACAGTGGAACGAGGCTACTTAGTTGAGAGCCGTCGGGGGGGCGGAGGGTATCTG
>PKWS01000281.1:0-5753 GCA_003132105.1 Desulfosporosinus sp. | reverse complement strand
GCGATGATAAAGTGTGTGCTTTCTGGAAAAGATTTGGAGGGAAACTTTAAAGATTGGGACGTGCTACGGGCCCGTCTGATGAAGACCATTTTGACGACTCTAAGTCGGGATGATTTATTATAAAGGGGGAGTTAACATGCTTTGCCAACACTGTCAACAGCGGGAAGCAATTGTGCATTTATCTATAACAGAAAACGAAAAAAACCGTGAGATTTATCTTTGTGAACCTTGTGCTAAAAAAAACCAAGAAATAGGTTTTGTTTTTCACCCCGCCATTGTGCCGGAGTTTTTAAAAGCTTTATTTGGGTTTAATCCATCTTTAATAGAACAACCTTCTGAGATGACTTGTCCTAAATGTGGAATTACCTTTTCTGGGATAACCCAAGTCGGCAAGCTGGGATGTAGTACGTGTTACGAAACCTTTGAAACGCAGCTTGAACCGTTACTGCGCCGTGTTCATGGTGGAGGGCAGAATATGGGAAAGGTTCCTGCAAGACGAGGGATTGCCATCAAGAGTCGCATGGAGCTAAGAAAACTAAAGGAGAAGCTTCAACTCTTGATCCAGCAAGAAGTGTTTGAAGAAGCTGCCGTGGTTAGGGATAAGATTCGCGAACTTGAGCAATCGAAGGGAGAGAAGAACCATGACGCATAAGGAGCTCCTCTTACAGCACAGCGCCTGGATGACTGAAACAGATTCTCCGGTTGTCATCAGTAGTCGAGTTCGATTAGCCCGTAACCTTGAGAATTTCCCCTTTCCGCATGTTTTGGGCCCGGAAGGTGCGGGTCAGGTTGAACAAATTGTTTCACAAGTTCTAACGGATATTGAGGTTAATAGTGGGCAATTGCACTATATATCTTTAACTGAACTAAACAGCGTTGAGCATCAAGTGCTCATTGAAAAACACTTGATCAGCCCGAGTTTGGGCGGGTCAACTGGAGCACGTGGTGTGGCGTTGGCCCCTGACCACCGCTATGCGGTGATGGTTAATGAGGAAGACCATGTAAGAATTCAAGTGCTTTTGCCTGGAAATCAACTTCTGGAGACACACAGCTTAGCAACGGGGTTAGATGATGCATTAGAAGCAAAACTCGATTTTGCCTACCGAGAAAGTCAAGGATATCTCACAGCATGCCCTACGAATGTGGGTACAGGTCTCCGAGCTTCCGTTATGGTGCATTTGCCTGCTTTGGTAATAATGAAGCAGGTGCAACAGGTCCTTGGGGCACTAACACGCTTGGGCTTAGACGTACGGGGGCTATACGGTGAGGGCTCTCAAGCCTCTGGACACATGTTTCAAGTCTCCAATCAGATTACGCTTGGCAAAAGTGAAGAGGATATCTTAACTCATCTGGATGCGGTAACTGGGCAAATTATAGAGCATGAACTTCAGGCGCGAGAACTCCTTCAAGTGCAAATGCCAATGCTTCTAGAAGACAAGGTTTGGCGAGCTCGGGGAACCTTGCAAAATGCCCGACTACTCTCTTCGGAAGATGCTATGCATTTATTATCCCATGACCGGCTAGGGTCAGATCTAGGATTGTTACCCAAGATTAAAGATTGCTTTGCTTCGTTAATCGTCGATACCCGTTCCGGATGCTTGCAATACATCCTCGATCGGGAGCTTGACCCTATCCAGCGGGACGAGGAAAGGGCCAGACTGGTTCGGGGCGCGATGCGCGAAGCGCGAAGCACGCTACACGAAGCGTGAGGCACAAGGCACGAATACTTGCTTCGGGGACTTGCTCTTTTGTAAGTACTGAAAGCTTAGCTTTCAATCAAGTTCGAACATCGAACATCGAGCATCGAACCTCGAGCATCGCAAATATGAAAGGATGAAGGAATCATGAAGGGACGTTATACAGAACGTGCAGAGAAAGTCTTAGCAATAGCACATAATGAGGCTAAACGGATGGGACATCAAGTTGTGGGGACGGAACACATCTTACTTGGATTGATTCAAGAGGGCGAAGGAATTGCTGCTCAGGCTTTAATTGGAATGGGCTTAGATCTTGATAAAATACGTAGTCAAGTTGAACAAATTGCCGGGGTGGGTCAGCCCTTTAACGGAGAGGTGGGGCTTACCCCGCGAGTTAAAAGGGTTTTGGAGTTGGCAAATGAAGAGACACACCGTCAAGATGTCAACTATATTGGAACTGAACATTTGCTTTTGGGGCTAATCATGGAAGGAGAAGGGATCGCTGCCAGAATTTTAGCCAATCTCAACGTGAGCCCTGAAAGGGTATGGAAACAAGTGGTTAAACTTTTAGGTGGAGAATTAGAGGAATCTGCTATTCCAGCGCCTAATTCTATACCTTCTTCTAAAAATACCGGACCTGCAAATACGCCAGCTCTCAATGAGTTTGGGCGTGACCTCACTTTGCAAGCTCGGGAAGGCCGACTTGACCCGGTAATTGGGCGGGAAAAAGAGATTGAACGGGTCATTCAGGTCCTAAGTCGTCGGACTAAAAATAATCCTGCACTGATAGGGGAGCCTGGTGTCGGGAAAACAGCCATAGCTGAAGGATTGGCACAGGGGATTATTAGTAATAGAGTACCGGAAATACTGGTTAACAAACGTGTTATTACTTTAGATCTTGCGTCTATGGTCGCGGGAAGCAAATACCGTGGCGAATTTGAAGAGCGTTTAAAGAAAGTCATGGAGGAGATCCGAGCGGATGGAAACATCATTCTCTTTATCGATGAATTGCATACTTTGATAGGAGCAGGAGCCGCGGAAGGTGCTATCGATGCTGCAAACATTTTAAAACCAGCCCTAGCGAGGGGAGAACTTCAATGCATTGGGGCGACAACATTAGATGAATACCGTAAGTATATAGAGAAGGACTCGGCATTGGAACGACGTTTCCAACCCATCACGGTCGGTGAGCCAACTGTAGAGGAAGCGATATTGATTCTTCGTGGTTTACGGGATCGTTACGAAGCCCATCACCGAGTGAAGATTACGGATGAGGCGATTGAGGCTGCTGTTCGACTGTCTGACCGGTATATTGCAGACCGATTCTTACCAGATAAAGCCATCGATTTGATGGATGAAGCTGCTTCACGTGTTCGTCTCGCCAGCTTTACCGCACCGTCTGATTTAAAATCACTTGAAGAAGAAACTGAACGCTTAAAGAAAGAAAAAGAAGCTGCGGTCTCTAGCCAGGAGTTTGAGAAAGCCGCAGAAATACGCGATCAGGAACACAAACTCCGGGTTGATCTTGCTGAACTACGAGAGGCATGGCAGAATAAGCGTTACAAAGAAAATGCCATGGTCACACCGGACGATATAGCTCAGATTGTAGCAAGCTGGACGGGAATACCTGTCAAGAAACTAGCTCAGGAAGAAAGTGAACGCCTTCTGCATCTAGAAGAGATTTTGCACCAAAGGCTTATAGGCCAGGAGGATGCAGTTGCGGCAGTGGCCAGAGCGGTTCGCCGTGCTCGAGCAGGGCTAAAAGATCCAAAACGTCCGATTGGTTCCTTCATCTTTCTCGGACCAACCGGGGTTGGGAAAACCGAGCTCGGCCGCGCATTGGCAGAGGCGATGTTTGGGGATGAAAAGGCTCTGATTCGCATTGATATGTCGGAATATATGGAGAAACACTCGGTTTCTCGACTTGTAGGAGCGCCTCCAGGATATGTTGGGTATGATGAAGGTGGTCAATTAACTGAAGCGGTGAGGCGTAAACCCTATAGCGTAGTTTTACTGGATGAAATCGAAAAGGCGCATCCTGAAGTGTTTAATATTTTACTACAAGTGCTTGAAGATGGACGGCTAACAGACACCAAAGGAAGGACCGTCGATTTCAGAAATACGGTGATAATCATGACATCGAATGTGGGATCTTCCTTCCTCAGGAAGGAAACCATGGGATTTGCAGCAAAAAAAGATGAAAAAATGGATTATAAGAATATGCGTGGATTTGTTATGGAAGAGCTAAAACGCACCTTTCGTCCAGAGTTTTTAAATCGTATCGATGAGCTTGTAGTCTTCCATGCCCTCCAAGAGAAGCACTTGGAAGAGATCACGGAGATATTGATGAGTCAGGTAAACCTTCGATTGCTTGAGCATGGCTTGGAGCTTAAGGTTGAGAAGAGTGCCGTCAAACTAATTGCTAAAGATGGAAATGATCCGATTTTTGGAGCTCGTCCATTACGACGTGCAATCCAACGCTTGATTGAAGATGCTCTATCTGAGAAAATACTGGAAGGCGAATTTAAGGCTGGGGACAAGATTGGTGTGGAAGCAGAGGATGGAAAAATGAAGTTTACTCGCGGGGGCAATTCATAAATTGCCCGTACAACGTATTCGGGTACGGGAATGGGGAGTTACATGAAAACCAAGGTGATTTATAGATGTTCTAATTGTGGATCAGAAAGTCCAAAATGGTTGGGAAAGTGTCAAAGCTGTGAGGAATGGAACACATTTGAAGAGTCAGAGAGTCAAACCAAAACGACGTCTTCACCGAGTAAGAGTAAGACTTCTGCAAAGAGGTTGTCTGAGGTCTTAGCCGGCAATAGCGATAGAATTGTGACGGGGATAAGTGAATTTAACCGAGTTCTGGGTGGAGGTATCGTTAAAGATTCCATCATTATCTTGACAGCAAGGCCTGGTGCGGGAAAATCAACCTTGCTTTTACAAGTGGCCGATGATGTTGCCAATAAGGGCTACAAAGTTTTATATGCTTCAGCCGAAGAGAGTGATAGCCAAATCAAAAGTAGGTCAGACCGAATTTTAAACGGAAGTAAGAGTAACATATGGGTATACTGTGATACTAGTCTGAACCATGTTCTGGCTTCAATTGAGGAGCTTGACCCTGATTTGATAATCATCGACAGTATCCAAACTTTCACCCTTGAAGAACATAATTCCCGGCCTGGTTCACCTATCCAAACGATGGAGTGCGCCAACGAACTCTTAAAAATAGCAAAAAATAATAGCCGCCCCAGAGCAGTGATCATGGTCGGTCAAATGACGAAAGAAGATGAAATTGCGGGACTTAGAGCGTTAGAACATCTGGTCGACGCCGTGTTAATTCTCAATGGGGAAAATGGAGAAGAATTGAGGGGAGCATGGTGTTCGAAAAACCGGTTCGGAAGCACTGGCGAAATCGGCTTTTTCTCGATGACTGAACAAGGGATGTTATCAATTGACAACCCGTCAGAGTTTTTCATGACCCAAAGGGGAGAGGGGCAAAAGGTTTCGGGAAGCGCCTTAACGGTGATCAAAGAGGGGACACGCCCTATTATTGTGGAAATCGAAAGTCTCGTTTCAAAGTCGTTCACTCCCTATCCGTCCAGAATTGCGGAGTGCTTAAGAAGGGATCAGTTAAATACCCTGATTTCCATACTGGAACAAAGAGGTAAGATNNTAGCCATTATCATGTGCATTGTTTCCTCTGTGAAAGATCGAGCGATTCCCAATGATACCGTATTTGTGGCGGACGTGGGACTTACTGGAGAGCTTAAGAAAGTTCCTTCCATTGAAGCGCGCATCCGAGAAATAGACAGAATGGGGTTTAAGCGAGTCTACATAGCAAAAAATACTCTTAGGGATTCTTCGAGATTTAAGAATCTTGAAATCATAGAACTTAACACTTTGTATGATGTCATTGTGGATTTGAATATGACGGCCAAAGCTAAGCCTGAAACTGAATGATTAAATGGGTTATTAGCAGTAAAGTTAGCTCTTTAAACCATATTGATTTAGTGATAATATAAAATAAGAAAACTATTATAGATGGAGGAA
>PKWS01000218.1:527-6906 GCA_003132105.1 Desulfosporosinus sp. | reverse complement strand
ACTACAATTAACGAGTGGTCAAAAAGGTCAGACTATTCGACCAACTGCGGTTGAGATTGGGGTGGACAATCTTATATATGTTGCTGATGTAGGCAATCAGGTGGTGCTCGTTCTGGATACCACTGGCAAGATTTTGCGCTATTTTGGCGGGCTTGGGACAACGGATGGTAAGTTTCAATACCCTAATGCCTTATACGTAGGGAAAGACGGCAAGGTTTACGTATCAGACACCAATAACGGCCGGATTCAGATCTTCGATCAGAAGGGACAGTTTCTGTACAAGATCACAGGATCTCAGGGAAAAAGCGGCTTGCTAACTCNNTGGTAGCGATCATGGACAGTTCAACTTTCCTAACGGGCTCTGCGTTGATTCAGAAGGGAGAATTTATGTGACTGATCGTGAGAATGACAGGGTAGAGGTTTTCGGATACTAACAAAGAAAACCCACACCCTTATACAATAATGATAAAGCAATATATTGAGATGTAATGTAACCAGTTCCGCAGAAATGGAAAAATGTTCTAGTTCCGGAAAATCGATTAAGAAAGGTGCCGTAAGCTATGGGTATTTTCTCAAAACGCTTTCTTTTGCCACTCTTCTTTGCCGGTATTATGTGCGTGGCTATCTTTAGGCCAGATCAAGTGGTTAAAGCCGCAGAGGATGCTCAGGTCATCAATAATGTCTCGGTCGAGATAACGGAGGCATCAGTGAGCCCCCCCACGAGCAAGATCCATCTGAGATGGCAAGCAGTGCTGCCTGTTAACGTCAATGGAAGTATCAGTTATGATATCGTGAAGAGTACAGACGGAGGAGAAACGTTTGAGAGTGTGCTGCCGATAAATTCGAATTTTACTAATTTAACTTGGACAGATAATAGTGTGCCAAATTATACTAATGTGATATATAAAGTCTTGTACATAGAAACTGCCAGTGGAACGACTACCACGACTTCCACGAGCAGTGCTATTAAGGTTTTCCCGCCTGATATCAATATTCATGACAACTACATGATAAACACGGATCTCTGCAGTGACTGTCATTCCTCGCATATTGCAAAAACACCCAATCTCAATAATGAATCGGCCGCGGCCCCGGGCTTTTGTATTACATGCCATGACGCAGGGGCAACAAATTCCAAATATGATGTTATAAATGGTAATACTAGGACAACTACAGCAACAAGTATTTCATTAGGGGGAGCTTTTAAGAATGCTGGGTCTGCCTCTGTCTCTGCCCATAGCATGGCGTGTACAAATTGTCACAGTGCACATGGGACGGAAAGTTACCGCATGTTGAAAAGTCCAGTGATCGTGTTAGCAGGTGCAAAGGCTGATAATACAGGTGAGACAGCAGTGTATATTTCCGGTATAGACAGCTTTTGTCTAAGTTGTCACACTGATACTAATGCTAAATACACAACAGGCTATGGTCTTCATCCTAAAAATGCTGCTTCAGGAGCGTCGTGTCTTGAGTGCCACTATTCCCACGGCTCGAAGTTAGACGACAACTTACTGAAACCGAAACCATGAGCCCATGGAAGAACAATCTAGATGTCCCCCGGGTTGCCTGTTAAAAGGTTAGTCCAGGAAATGATTTGTGTTTCAAGTGTGGTGCTACGAACACCGAGCCAACTTCTGGATTCTGTATTGACAATTCGCAAATAAACCTCCATAACTCAATAGGTAGTTCCGATCATTTAATTTCCTCATAATCAAGCAGGGTTGAGGTGCGTGAGACCCCCAAACTATCGTAGGTTGCAGTGACTCTTGGGACCATAAATAGATTGTGAAAGTATTTTTGTTATTGCAGGTAAAATGCCTTTTTCGTCGAATAAGAATTAAGGAAGAAACCACAAATGTGATTGTGAATTTTATCTTATATTGGCAGTAGAAGGAAGGATATGGTGGAATTCAATGCTCGGGTAGGGTATAATATAGTTAGGCCTGTCAATCATCCTAGCCGCATATTAATAAGCAAGTGAGAATATTAAGGTACAGGTAGAATACTAGGAGGGTTAACTTAATGGAGGAAAATTCTAAGGGTTTGAGTGAGCGAGTTTGGAGGGCCTTTAGTTCTATGAAGTTAGGACTGGCTCTGTTGGGAATCATAGCTCTTGTGTCCGCCATAGGAACAGTGATTCCTCAGGAAGCAATGGATCCCGAAAAAGCTAAAGCTGTGGGCGGATTGTGGAAAATGCTGGGGTTGACACATCTTTATAGTACCGTTTGGTTTCGTTTGTTGCTGGGTCTATTATGTATCAATCTTATAGTGTGTAGTACTCAACGATTAAGAAGTATTTATCTACGGACGTTTAAGCTGATACCGCCGTCAAAGCTTGCACAGGTTCCACAAAAAAATAGGCATGTGGTTCAAGGCGAGTTAGTGTCACTGCGGGAATCAGTCCAGGAGGTCATGATCCAAAAGGGATTTCGATACACGCTTAGCGAACAGCCCGAGCATTGGAGTTTTATTGCCATAAAACGCCGCTGGGGAAACTGGGGTTCCTTGATTACACATCTTTCTTTTGTGGTATTAGTGATTGGGGCTTTAATCGGATCTTTACTAGGCTTTAAAGGAAGTTTTATGGAAGGGGCCGGAAAGACCATTCCGATTCAAGCAATTCAGGTCACTAAAGGGACGGTTTCCGAGACGTTTAGTGTACGCATCAATTCTGCTGAGGATCGGCTCTTAGCGAACGGTGAACGGGATAATTGGTATACAGACATGAGCATTTTAGAAAATGGACAAGAAGTGGCTAGAAAGACGTTGTCGGTGAATCATCCGTTTGTGTATAAGGGAATCACCTTCTATCAAGCAAATTTTACCAATGGTACACTTTTTACAGCGGAAATGCAGGGTCAGAAAGACTCGGTTGTCTTGCAGGATCAGGGACAAAGTTATTATCAGGCCCCAGGGACTGACCTTTATCTCATAGCATCGCTTACAGGGAATTTATCACAGAAACCAGACGTCCTTTATCAGGTTTACAAAGGCACGGGAGCAAAACCGATCCAATCCGGACAGCTCAAGACTGGGGAAACGATCGATGTGCAAGGGACTTATAAGTTAACGTTTGACGGCTTAGCCGGATTTACCGGGTTACAAGTTAAGAAGGATCCAGGGGTGGCTGTTATTTGGTTAGGATGTGGGTTGTTACTGGGTGGGTTGTTATTGGCTTTTTACTGGCAACCCTTGGTTATCTCAGGGATTCTTCTATCCGAGAACGGAAAACGAGGAAATTTAACAGTAGGTGCGTTAGCGGGTAAAACGCCGAATAGTGCCCGCGAAGCTTTAGAACAATTCGTTGGTTCAGTCACAAAAATGATAAGGGTTAACTTAGGAGGTACAGAATGTTAGCATTAGCAAGTCTTGAAGTAGCCATGTTTTATAGTTTAGTTCTAGCAACTACTTTATGTATGCTGTTATACATGATTTGGTTAGGCTCTAAAAACGAATTCACTGGGCGTTTGGCAACTTATGTAACGATAATCGCCTTGCTTGCCAACACGGTTGCAATTATCCTCAGAATGATCACTTCAGGGCATCCGCCACTTTCCAATGGCTATGAATTTATCTTAACGTTCGTTGAAGGGATTATGGTTGTTTATCTGTTTGCCGAGTTTCGCTATAAGCTAAAATCTCTTGGAGCTTTTGTCATGCCCATTCCTTTCTTACTTTTGATGTTCATTATTATGAGCATGGGGCCTGAGGAGAGAATTGCTCAAGCAGTTCCTCCAGCACTTAAGAGCCAATGGCTCACATTCCACGTGCTCACGGCAATGTTTGCCTACGGCGCTTTTGCTGTATCCTTTGGGCTAGGAATTATGTACCTGCTTAAATTGAGTAAAGAGAACAACGGAAAAAAATCGAGTTCGCAGGGGATTGTCTCGCGTTTCCCAACGTTAGATGTACTGGATGAACTGGCCTATAAGGTTGTTGGATTTGCGTTTCCACTTTTGACACTCTGTATTATTACTGGTGCAATATGGGCAAATTATGCTTGGGGCACTTACTGGTCATGGGACCCTAAAGAAACATGGTCTTTGATTACCTGGATTATCTATGCAGGTTACTTGCATGCCAGATTAATGTATGGCTGGAAAGGAAAAAGGGCGGCATGGATGGCTGTATTTGGTTTTGCAGCGGTGTTGTTTACGTTCTTCGGAGTTAACTATCTTTTACCAGGACTCCATTCTTATGCTAAGTGATAAAACTGAAGATAAGACAATGTCGCAGTATTATCCAATCTTTATTGACTTAAAAGCCCAGCCGGTTTTGGTCGTCGGAGGAGGGGTTGTGGCTTTGCGCAAAGTTCAAACCCTCATGCATCATGGAGCTTTGGTTCATATTGTGTCCCCTCAGCTCGTTCCCGAGCTTAAAGAATTGATTAACGAAAAGACATGTTTCTGGTTAGAAAAAGACTATTCAACAGAGGATATTCAAGATGCTATTCTTGTGTTTTCATGCACTGAAAAAGAGGAAGTTAATGCTCAAGTCGCCAATGATGCTAAAGCTCATCATCGGCCAGTGAATGTCGTGGATGATCCAGAAATATGTAGCTTTATTGTTCCGTCAATTATGGAGCGTGGGGATTTGAAAATTGCTGTATCGACTGGAGGAAGTAGCCCCATTGTAGCGCGTCAAGTCCGTGCAGAGTTGCAATCTCTGTACGGNNCGGAGCTTACCGCCTGAAAAGCGGAGTATCTTTTGGCAACGGGCCACGGATGGCGAAGTGAGGAAACTCATCAAAGCCCAGCGATTAACCGAAGCGAAAGGTGTGGTTGAAAAGTGTTTCCAGTCGCTATTGGATTAAATCATCGTAGCGCGCCAGTTGAAATACGCGAAAAAATGAGTTTTCATCCCTCCCAAATGAAGGAGGTTTTGAGAGAACTCAAAAGTTATCCTGGACTTCAAGGGGTTGTAATTCTCAGTACCTGTAATCGTACTGAGGTCTACGCTGCAACAACGGATGTAGAGATAGGAATCCATTCCATTAAGAAGTTTTTAGCGAGCCACCATGGAATCGAGGAAAATCTCCTCGAACAATACCTGTGTGTGCACACCTTGTATGACGCAGTGCGCCACTTGTTTCGTGTTGTTTCAGGGTTGGATTCGATGGTTCGGGGAGAGACTCAGATCCTTGGACAGGTCGGTAACGCTTACCAACAGGCGAGCGAGGCAGAGGTCACGAACAAAGCGATCAATGTACTTTTCCAGAATGCCTTAGCTGTGGGTAAACGCGTACGCACGGATACTTTGATCGATCAGCACCCGGTTTCCATCAGTTACACAGCAGTAGAACTTGCCAAACAACACTTTGGAGAACTCAAAGGAAAAGGAATTTTAATCTTGGGTGCCGGAGAGATGAGCACTCTAACCGCCAAACACCTAGTTTCCGCGGGGGCTAACACCGTTTTGGTGTCGAATCGATCCTATGAAAAAGCTGTTCTCTTGGCCAAGGAATGTTCCGGTCGAGCGGTGCGATTTGATGATATGGATCAGTACCTTGAGGAAGTGGATATTGTTATTTCCGCAACGGCTGCGACACATTTTATGTTAATGCCAGAAGGCATGCAGGAGATAATGAAAGCCCGTAAGGGACGTCCTATGCTTCTCATTGATATAGCGGTTCCGCGCGATATTCACCCTGATATAGGCAAGATGCCTTTCATAACCCTATTTGACATTGACGATTTGCGTGGGGTAGTTGACCACCATCATCAAGAACGAGAAATAGCAGCAGTTAACGCGGAAAAGATTATTGAAGAGGAAATGTTGATTTTCCTTAAATGGCATAATTCCTTATTTATTGTTCCAACAATTCTTGCTTTACAGCAAAAAGGGCAAAAAATTAAAGAGTGTCAAGTTGAGCGAGCCCTCGAACATCTAGGAGGGTTAACCCCAAAACAGGAGAAGATTATTCAGTCCATGGCCAGCTCCATCGTCAACCAAATTTTGCATATGCCAATTACGAATCTTAAAGAGTATGCCACTACAAGCCAAGGTCATCTCTACACGGAAATTTTGCAAAATCTTTTTGATCTGGATGTTAGAGAAGAAGCTATGCACCCCAGCTTGATGGCGAATCAGAATCCGGGGCAAGTGAGTCATAGGAGGTAGATTAGTTGCAGAAAATTATACGTATTGGGACTCGGGACAGCCAATTAGCAATGTGGCAAGCCGAGTGGGTAAAAAGCCAATTAACCAACTTTTATCCTCATCTCCAATTTGAGTTAGTCCCTATGAAAACCAAAGGAGATAAAATATTAGATGTTCCCCTTTCTAAAATAGGGGACAAAGGATTATTTACGAAGGAATTAGAACAAGGACTTTTGTCGGATGAACTTGATATGGCAGTCCATAGCCTCAAGGACATGCC
>PKWS01000218.1:0-495 GCA_003132105.1 Desulfosporosinus sp. | reverse complement strand
CACAACTCAAACACTATCGCCCGGATCTTGAATTCATGGATTTGCGTGGGAATCTTCAAACGCGCTGGAAGAAGTTAACAGAGTTCAATATGGATGGGATTGTTCTTGCTGCTGCTGGTGTAAAACGGCTTGGGTGGGAGGATCGAATCACTCAAATCCTCTCAGAAGACTTGATGCTTTCGGCAGTTGGTCAGGGGTCAATTGCTATTGAAATAGTTGAGCAACGAACGGATATTCAAGAGTTATTATCTCAGCTTAATCATTTCGAGACTGAACAAGCGGTGCGTGCGGAACGTGCTTTAATGAGGAAACTTGAAGGTGGTTGCCAAGTCCCCATTGGAGCCTTAGCACAAGTAGTAAATGGACAGGTTATTCTTCGAGGGATGGTTGCGAGCTTAGATGGAGTTCGCTTGATTAAAGCAGAAGCCATAGGAACTGATCCTGAAGCGGTAGGCATCGAAGTTGCCAATCGGCTAGTTGCCCAAGGGGCCTTAG
>PKWS01000030.1 GCA_003132105.1 Desulfosporosinus sp. | reverse complement strand
GCAAAGCGTGCCCAACACTCCCGGCAAGACGATTTTGCAAAGACATTTGCTGAGCGAAAGTCCTGAACCAACTCAGTCTTGAGTTGATAAGGATTTTTGTCATAGAGTGAACCCATTTTATACTCAACTTGACCTACAAACTGATGACATGGATAAAGATCTCCTTCTGGAGAAATCGCCACATACTCGTGACCCGCGCCACATCCAGAAAGCCGTTTGATTAAACAGGGTCCCTGGTCTAACGCGACATTGAAATGAAAAAAGTTAAAATCTCGATCTTGCTCTCGGCGCACTAAGATTTCCTCGCCGAGACGATCATACGATTCTCGAATCTTAAACAGATCCCCTTCCTGGAAAGCATAAGCATCCTTCGGGCTTGCCACAACCGGTTCCATAGAAATCTGATTGATGCCTAAATCCGCCAGGTGCAAAACATCACGATCAAAATCTAAATTAAAATGCGTATACGTCCCACGCACATAGTAATAAGTCCCCACCGCGAAGGGTGAACTTTCCGGCCGTTTAGTTGCAAACTGTTTGATTAGAGGGGTAACTTTGGCGTAACTTCCCCGGCCATCAGCGTAAGGCCGCATACGGTCATGAACTTCTGGGCGACCATCTAAGCTCAAGACTACACTGATCTCCTCTTGCTCGAGATAATTTTGAACTTCCTCATTCAATAATACGCCGTTTGTGGTCAGGGTAAATTTGATGGTTTTATTTTGGTCCGCTGCAGCTTTTCTTCCGTATTTAACCAAATCCTTAACCACTTTAAAGTTAAGGAGCGGTTCCCCGCCGAAGAAATCGACTTCGCAATGATTCCGATGACCTGATGACTCTAAAACAAAGTCAATCCCCTTTTTACCCGTCTCAAAATCCATCAGCGTCCTGCTACCACCAAAGGCTCCAGTCCCAGCAAAACAATATTTGCAGCGCAAATTGCAATCATGGGCCACATGTAGGCAAATCGCTTTGACTATTGGTTGTTCCGGGTATTTTGGGGTCAAAGCTTTCGCTTCTACGGAGAAAAGCGTCCCTTCCTTGCGGAGTTCATCTAGTTCGGCAAGGAGCTCTGAAAGTTCTTCTTCCACAAGCATTTGTTTTCCCGCTTGTCTAAGGACCTGGTTAATCCCCTCAAGAGTAATGTCCGTATCAACCTCTTGCAAATCCTCGCAAGCCTTTATTACATCAAATGTTACCTCATCCAGCACATGCAAAGATCCGGAATTGACATCATGCGCAATAAATAAATCTCCTTGGCGATAACTATGAACATTCTTCTTGATGCGATATCCTTTAATATTAAATAAATTCAACATCTAAATCCTCTCTTTCTTTCTTACCTATCAATTAAATAGAACAGAACCCGACCCGGATGAGGGTGGGTTCTGCAATTCTATGTTGAATTTGAATTTAGCCAAAGCGTTTATTTAACACACACTTGGTTCCCCACCGTGCACGACGTCTTGCAAGCAGATTGGCAAGAGGTCTGGCACTTGCCACACCCTCCGGTCTTCACCGTTGCACTTAGGTTTGCTTTCACTATGGTCTGAATGTGTTTTGCCATTAAAATGCCCTCCTCTCGATACTCACGTCATTTAATTCATTTAAAATTATAACACAGGGACAAGGAAAAAGGCAAAGCATAACATCGTCCGATTGTTAGCTTTTAGCTGATCCAGCGTGAAACGACTTCATAAAATTGATCCACATCTAGCGGTTTGGTTAGATAATCATCCATCCCTGCCTCCAAGCATTTTTCCTTATCTCCTTTTAGAGCATAAGCCGTCATAGCAATAATTGGGGTTCTCCTACTCCCAGTATCTTTCTCCATTCGTCGAATGATTTCGATAGCAGTGAAACCATCCATGACAGGCATCTGGACATCCATGAGAATGCCATCAAACTTCTTCTGCTGAAAAGAATCCACAGCTTCTTTTCCGTTTTCGGACACAGTAACCTGCCAACCTTTTTTCCTAGCTAATACTTCTATAAACTGTCTGATTACAACGTTATCCTCTACGAGCAAGAGGCTTTGAGAAGTTTCTTTACTAGAGTCTACTAGTTTCGCAACAGGTCCCGGTGCGGAACCATCCTCACAACCCCCTCTCTCAAGAATACAGGTAAAGTGGAAGTTGCTGCCCTCTCCTTTTATGCTTTCTACCCAGATTTCTCCGGACATCATCTCCACTAACCGCTTGGATATGGCAAGCCCCAGACCAGTTCCGACGTATTGACCTGTTGAAATGCTACCCACCTGACTAAAGCTATTGAAAAGCAACTCTATATTTTCTGGTGAGATGCCGATACCGGTATCCTTGACCATGCATTCTAGTTTGACTCTATTGTTATTGAAATCCTCAATCTTTTTAAGATAAAGATCGATTCTTCCCTCTTTTGTGTATTTGACAGAGTTCCCGAGCAGATTCGAAATGATTTGTCTCAACCTAAAAGGATCACCTAGAAGATCGTCAGGGACATCCTCTTCAATGAAGACATCCATAATTAGTCCATTTTTCTTAGACGAGTGCTGAAATAAACTTACCACCTCATTGATCATTGTTCTAGTACGGAAACCTGCAATATTTAGTTTCATAACTCCTGCCTCAATTTTTGAGTAATCCAGAACATCATTGATAATGACCAAAAGGGAATCGCAAGCAAGCTTAGATAGGCGCAAATACTCCTGTTGACGCTCAGTGAGTTTCGTCGTCATCTGCGTGAGTTGTATCATCCCCATGATTTCAGTTATAGGGGTCCTGATTTCATGAGACATATTGGCCAAGAACATACTTTTCGCCGAGTCTGCTGATTTTGCTTCTTCTTTTGCATCTAGTAGTTCTTTCTCTAATAGCTTGCGTTCATCAAGTAAACTCTTATATTTCGCCTCACTCTCAGCTAAGGCTACCTCCATCTTTTGGCGCTGTAACATACGTTCTGTGATTTCTTGAAATATTGCTACAAAATGGTCTTTCTTTGGCGAACAAACATTAACTTCATACCATTCCCCGAGTTCCCGTGAATAGTTTTCAATTTTCTCTGAAATTCCCGTCTTTGCTACCCGGCCATATGTTTCTATCCAATAACTTTCAGTGTTTGGATAGAATTCAAGCACTGTTTTACCTATAATATCTTTCCTCTTCAAACTTGTTAGTTTTTCAAAAGCGCTGTTTACTTCCAAAAAGACGTAGTCAACCGGTTTACCTTCGGAGTTATACAGCACCTTATGATAGGCAAAGGCATCAATGATATTTTCAAACAAAACCCGAACGCTTTCCTCATCCTGATAAAAAGAAACCTGTTCCATGCCCAGATTGTATTCCCTAATACTCTTCACAGTCAATCCTCCATAACCTAATAGTCATTTACTGGTCTTCTCAAATTTCGTTACCTAATTGTGGCGATGGCTACTACCCTTTTTAGGGCCTTTACGAATGAAACATGACATAGTCTACAACCTTTGAGATGAAATATAGGTTTCTGTACTGGAATAATGTATTAGTAATAATATATTTTAGCGAAAAAGAATGTGTATTGATTATCTCACAATTATTGTACGATCTTTGTCTAAATAACAGAAAATTATTTGTCGAATACCCATTATAAACAGAAAATAAATGCTAAATCACCGTCGCCTTTCTCTTACTAAAACGGCAAAAGGAACTTCGCATAATACGAAGTCCCATAGGTATCGTTATATTTGCCAAAGAGAAAGAGCGGCCACTGTTTAAATTACATAGCCAGACACACCTTTAGCCATTATTAGGGGCTTTTTATATGAAAACATGGTAAAGTGTACAACCTACGAGATGAAAAATAGGTTTCTGCACTGCGGATCATCTAATACACAAGTGAAGAAAAATTTGCTGCCTTCCCCTTCTTTGCTTTCTACCCATATTTCCCCTTGCATAAGCTCCACTAAGCCCTTACAAATGGAAAGTCCTAATCCTGTACCACCATACTGTCTGGTTATTGAACTGTCTGCCTGATTAAAGCTATTGAAAATATCCTTTATTTGCTCCTCACTTAATCCAATGCCTGTATCCTGCACTACCCATTCTAGCTTAACTTCATTATTACGTTCCTCAAGCTTCCTTACTATTAGTTCAATTCTTCCTTTCTGTGTAAATTTAATTGCATTACCGATTATATTGGATAATACTTGTCTCAACCTGAAAGAATCACCTAAAAGCTTATGCGGCACATTATCTTCAATAAGCATAGTCAAGGCAAGTCCTTTATTTAAAACAGAAGGCTTAAACATAATTTCAATCTCATTAATAAACTCATCAAGATTAAATTTGAGTTCCTCGATTTTCAATTTCCCCGCCTCAATTTTTGAATAATCAAGGATATCGTTTATAACCATTAAAAGGGCATCAGATGATGTCTTAGAAATTTTAATGTATTCAGCCTGCTCCTTAGTTAATTCTGTCATTTGCAACAGCTGTAGCATTCCCATTAAACCAGTCATGGGTGTCCTGATTTCATGGGACATATTGGCTAAGAATTGGCTCTGTGCATTACTGGCGGCTTCCGCTTGCTCTTTTGCAGCAAGCAGTTCCTTCTCTGCCTTCTTACTGTCCGTGATATCTGTACAAGAGGCCATCAAACAAATAGGAGCGCCATCCTGATCGTAGACTATATTTGTTGAAAGATAAACATCCCTAAGCTTGCTATCTTTCCTCCTCGCAACCACTTCCCCGCTCCAGTTGCCATTTTTAAACACAATACCATAAATCTCTTTTGCATTTTTTTCACTTTCCCAAAAGCCTAATCCTGACTGTCCCAATACCTCTTGATCAGTTTTGTAGCCCCACAGGTTTAAAAATGATGAGTTTACATAAGTAAAGTTGCCATTTAAATCAGTCAGAGCAATTGCATTAAGAGATGATGCCATGGCCTGGTTTCTAATAATTAATTCAGTCTCCACCAATTTCTTTGCAGTGATGTCCACCATAGCAAGTAGACACTCATCGCCATCAGGGGAGGCTATGGCTTTCAGATGAACATAAATTGGTTTGCCATCCTCTTTACTGAGTTTGAGCTCGCAGGTTTCTATTGACAGGCTTTCAAAAGCCTTCTCCAAGATGGCTCTAAATACTGGGCGGTTGTTATCAGTAATGGATAATTCAAGTCTCCGTTCCAATAATTTAATACGTTCTTGTCCTAAGATCCGGGCTCCAGTTAAGTTCACCTGTTGGATAATACCGTAACGACTCAGGGTGAAGTACCCTACAGGAGCAAATTCATAGAGATTAGTATACTTTTCATTGCTTGCCTTAAGATCCACACTTAACCGAAGCAATTCCTCATTCTGCATTTCCAGCTCTATCTGATGTACTTGTAGTTCGTGAACAAGCCGGTGCAAATCCGCTTCTTTCACTAGAGAGGGTGCTTTTTTCTCACTTTCCTTATACACCTTTTCTGCTATGCAGCGCAGTCCATTAGCATCCAATAGGAAATCCTTTTTCATAACATTCCCTCGTTCCGTGCTTCGTCAAACTCGGCCAACCCTCTAATGTTGGTGATGTCAATCAATACACAAGTCACACCAACAACTGTTCCTGATTCGTCTGTAAGCGGATTGACAGTGACGTCATGCAAGAACATCTGTCCTCTAATGCTGGTCTTTATAGCTTTTCGGACTGAATTTCCAGTTAAGAGAACGGATTTCTTAAGCTCTGTCATCTCTGAAGCATCTTTGGTCCCAAATAGTTCATCATCAGTTTTACCTAGTTTCAAAACCATACTTAATCCTATAATGGGGTTATGAATCCAGGTGTATCTCAAATTCCTGTCTTGGTTGCTAAAAGTGACAGGTGAGTTTTCTATCACCCGATTGAATCGTTCTTTGCTTTCCTGCAACACTATTTCTAACTTTTTCGCCGTACTGATGTCAATAAAAGTTAATACGACTCCATTAATCTTGTTATCCATCGTACGGTATGGCATAATTCGTGCTTTAAAATACTTCTCTTTATTATGGAGAAAAACTTCTTTTTCCAAAGGTATCAAAGTCCTTAATACATCCCTTGCATTCTCTTCCAGCTCAGGATAAAAGAGGTCGGAGGCAATATCGGTAATCGGTCGGCCTACATCACTCTGAATCAGTTTACTGCTTTCAGACATCTGGTTCGTGAAGCGTTTAATGTGCATTTCATTATCCAGAAAAACAGTGGCAATCTCCGTGCTGTTAAGAAGGTTCTTTATGTCGTCGTTCGTCCGCGACAGCTCGGCAACTTTTGACAGCAGTTCATAGTTTACAGCCTGCAACTCTTCGTTTATAGACTGCATCTCTTCTTTGGAGGTTGTCAACTCTTCATTGGTACTCTGCAACTCTTCATTCATGCTCTGCAGTTCCTCATTGGCGGATTTAAGCTCTTCCTGTGAGCTCTGCATCTCTTCACGGATTGCAATCACTTCCTGGCTTGCATACTGCAACTCCTGCTCTAGTTTGGCCAAATACTCGCTGTTAGCGGTGGTATTCCTAGTTGTTTCTAGTTCACTGGCTTCTGGAATTGTTACCACATCGGTAAAAACGATCATTACATTCCCACGCATCGCCTTAGGTTCTTTTATAGATTGAACGGTAAAATCCACTTTCTGTTTATGACCATCCGACTTTACAACAACATTCTTAATGCTCACGGGGGTTTTTCCACTGAGAGCTTTGTTAAAGGCATCGGTCAATTGATACCCGAGCCCTTCACGGGCCATGGCAAAAATATTCATGTTTGCTTTACCAGCGGCCGGTTCTAGATATTTTCCCGTCCTCCCGCTGATGTATACGATATCACCCTTTTCGTTGGTCACCACGGCCGCTGGTGAATATTGCTGCAAGATCAACTTATCTGCCATCATGGCTAGGTTTTCCACCGGTTTCACCTGTTGAAGCATGAGAGACTGTGCAGAGACATATGAACTGGGAAACTCCAGCGGTATACTGACCTTATTGGACTCACTCCTGTAGTAAATTTGCACTTTGCTATTCAGCGGTTTAAAAAGATTGGTAAAGCTTCCAATGGACTCAGCACTCCCTAAAAATAAAATCCCGCCTGACTTAAGACTATAGTGAAAGAGCGGTAGAATTTTCTTCTGCAATACAGGGGTCATGTAAATCAGCAGATTTCTGCAGTTCAAGATGTCTATCCGGTAATAAGGCGGATCCATAACAAGGTTGTGTGGAGCGAAGATTATCATCTCCCTGATGGATTTGGATACCTGGTATCCATTCCCCAATTTGATGAAAAACCGGTTCAGTCTCGCTGTTGATACATCTGCAGTGATGTTGGACAGGTAAACTCCCTTTCGAGCTTTGGCAATAGCGCCTGGATTCATGTCTGTGGCAAATATCTGTAGTGTTGCATCCTGAGCATGCATAACCTGTTCCTTCGCCTCTTTGAATAAGATTGCCAGAGAATAGGCTTCCTCTCCGGTTGAGCAGCCGGCTACCCAAGCCCGTAGCTGACAACCAGGTTCAACTTTAGCCTTCAACAACTTAATAATCTCATTTTTTAGCTGGTCCCACGCTAAGGGGTCACGGAAAAAACTTGTGACTCCTATTAACAGTTCATTAAACAGCAATTTTAGTTCCTGTGAGTTCTCCTGAAGATACTTGACATAAATGTTTATATTTTTTATCTGGTGAATGCCCATACGCCGCTCAACACGACGGTATATAGTACTGTGTTTATATAGGGAAAAATCATGGCCTGTTTGCCTTCGAAGCAGGATAAATATTTTTTCTATACCACTCTGGTCCTTGTCCTCCAGTAACTTGTCAGACCTGATGATAATAGGCTTGTGTTGAAGATAGGCAATGATTTTGGCTGGCAACTCCTCGGCTAGTGCTACTACATAGGCCAATCCTTCATTTATAGCACTGTTTGGCATGCTATTGAATTGAGCTGAGGACTGTACAAACGCCACTCCCCCTTTTTCCTTGATAGTCCTAAGCCCGAGAGTGCCGTCTGTGCCCATGCCGGATAATATGACGCTGATGCTGTCTTCCTGCCTGTCATCTGCCAGGGAGCGAAAGAAAAAGTCGATAGGCATGCGCAGGCCACGGGGGGTGACAGGATCGAGTAGAAGTAACATCCCATGAAGGATTGCTAGATATTTGTTGGGTGGGATAACGTAGACGCAGTTGGGTTGTACTACCATACGATCCTCTATCTGAAATACCTTCATCTCTGTCGAACGCTGAAGCAATTCACACATAAAGTCTTTTTGAGTCGGATCAAGATGTTGGACAATGACAAAACATATACCACTTTCCTTAGGCACATTCTTCAGGAACTTTTCCAGTGCTTCCAGCCCTCCAGCAGAAGATCCAATGCCGACAATAGGAAATTCTGATACTGGAGCATTTTGTACAATAATACGATCTTTCTTATCAGGTTTCTCTATGTTAAACTCTTTCGATTTATAATTTCTGTCATGACGTTTTATCGGCATTGTTGATTCCTCCACTAGTTTTATTGTACCAAACAGCTGCGCGGTAATTCTGCGGCATTTTATCTAAAACTAGCTGGATTCGTCCAAAAATAATAATATTTGCACGCTCCAAGCCTTGCTATTACTACAATTGGTACAACAAAACCACTAGGCCATCTAAGTATATACCAGAATCCCTTTGAATATCTTCCTTATACTCTATAATTCGATATGATTGGGGTGAATTCCTTCTTTTGGACTAAAAAATCAGGGGGTTGTCGAGTAGACGGGGCCTCGCGGCCCCTGCCCCTCCACAGAACCGTACGTACCCAATTTAGGTATACGGCTCCTCAAACTATCATTTACACCAAGTAATGGGAAACCTTAGCTGAAAAACATTCACATATATTTTGGGTAACGGTAACGGGTTTTTCCTTAGAAATCCTTTAAATTGTTCCCGTGTAAAACTCTTCCGTTGGCTGCGACGATTTAACCAATTAAATAGTAGTTTCGTCACTTCCCGAAGGAATTTTCCTAGTGAACCGAAGTTGTCTGTTACACCATAATACCTGAAATACCCATTCAATTTTACTCTTAGGGCGTCCATAAGATCGTGGCTTGGCAGGTTTCTGTTCCCCTTCACCCACTTTTTTACTTTCAATAGACTGGTCCGGTATTTCTTTTTGCTGGTTTTCCTCTTAACTCTAAACCTTCCCATTTTGCTTTTACCGCAATAATGGGTGAACCCAACAAAATCAAATGTACCCGGTTTTATTTGTCCTTCATTCTTAACGTTTAAGCTGTCTTTACCGAATGCTATAATCTTGGTTTTATCATCAGCTAGTTCAAGTCCAAATTTTCCCAGTCTATTTTGCAATGCTCTATAGTACCTCTTGGCATCTTCCTCGTATTGAAAGCAACAGATAAAATCATCGGCATAACGTACCATGTGGGCTTCTCCCCGGCAGTGTGCTTTAACTACTTTGCTAAACC
>PKWS01000166.1 GCA_003132105.1 Desulfosporosinus sp. | reverse complement strand
AGAGACCCTTACCCGAATAGATTTTCATTTCGGATCCTGCCACTAACCTCGGATAATTTTTAATGCGTAAGTTTCCTTTATGAACTCAGAAATCATTCTCGCCTGTCTATCCTAAAAAGATCCACTTAATACCTTACCTGTACCTAAGGCCACGCAGGAAATTGGATCTTCAGCTAAACTAACTGGTAGTCCCGTCTCGCGGGAGAGACGTGTGTCAAAGCCGTACATCAAGGACCCTCCCCCGGTCATAATAATTCCTTTGTCGAGAATATCAGAGGATAATTCCGGTGGGGTCAGTTCCAAAACTTCCTTTACCCCGGCAACTATCACTTCAACAGATTCCTCGAGGGCAANNGATGGACGCCCCTCCGGTATGGCTGAACCGATCGCAATTTTAATTTCTTCAGCGGTACGTTCTCCAATCATAAGATTATGTACACGACGAATATAACGGCTAATGGCTTCATCAAATTTATCCCCGCCAATCCGTAGGCTCCGTTTTACCACTATACCATAAAGCGAAAACACTGCAATATCCGTTGTTCCTCCACCAATATCCACAACCATACTTCCAGTTGGACCAGAAATGTCCAGTCCAGCTCCCAATGCCGCTGCATACGGTTCTTCAACCACTTTCACATNNTTTGGCTCCAGCCTGGTATGCCGCCTGTTTGACCGCCCTTTGTTCCACTTCCGTGATTCCTGAAGGAACACAAACTACGACACGTGTTTTGAAGAAGGGCCAGCGTTTGGCACCTGCTTTCTCCAGAAAATATTTCAGCATAAGTTCTGTGGACTGGTAATCCGCGATAACCCCATCTCGCATCGGGCGCACCGCCACAATATTCCCCGGTGTTCGGCCAATCATTAACCGTGCTTCTTCTCCTACGGCAATTCGTTTATTTGTATTTCGATCTATGGCAATCACAGAGGGCTCATGTAAAACGATCCCTTTTCCTTTGGCATAAACCAAAACACTCGCTGTACCCAAGTCAATACCCAGTTCAATTCCAAACATCAGTGGAGATACCCCTTTCGTCATCAATAGCTTGTCCATCCCGGTTCAATATATATATAAATAGCGCAATCTCCCTCTCGGGAGATTCGCTATTTATAGTTGGTACTAAATGTCATTCGTCATTAAATCGCTAATTCCTTTATCGTTTTCAATTTTTTTCCCTAATCTCCTAAAAATTCGTTAATGTTCCTAAATTTCCTGGTATTTTTTCCGTGTCGCCTCTCCCCCCCTAATATGTCGTTCTGCCTTGTTAGTTTCAAGAATATGCTTTACATCCATGGATAGCTTCTCATTTACCAAGGGTAACCGTTCTGTCACATCTTTATGAACTGTCGATTTAGACACACCAAAGACATCAGCCGTTTGCCTAACAGTTGCGCTCGATTCCAATATGTAAGTTCCAATATCGAGCACCCGTTTGCGTATATATTCTTGCACTCAGAGCCCTCCTTCGTCCAACAAGTGTAGTACATTTATATGCATGCTCAACAGAAAAAGACATCCATAAAGGATGTCCTCAGTTGGTAAATACTGTGATGATTATTTTAAGGCCTTGACCTTTGCACATTCCTCAGCGAACTCGCTACGCTCGATGATTAATACAATTTTAGATTACTGTTTATTCCCTAACGCCATGAGCTTAGTTCCAGGATAATAATGAATCAAAATTTCATCTACTTTTAAATTCTTTTTGGCCAAATCATTGGCTCCCCACTGTGACATGCCCACCGCATGCCCATTACCGTATGTCGTAATTGTGAGGCGCTCTGGTTGGACAACCCANNGAAAGTCCTAACAATGTTCGTAGTTGAGTTGCGGGGTACACTTTCCCTAGCACTCTTACACTCTTGGCTCTTCCCACCGATGTTTTAACTAAGACTTGAAAGTCCCCTGAAGTTAGGGAATGAGGGGTGGCCGTAATTCCCAGTTTCTTATAAAGTTCTTGGGATGTTAAGCTAACGCTCTTTACATAACGTTGTAAATTATCTTCTCCAGAACTAACGTTTTGCAGATAAGGATGGGCAGAGCTCCACACGTCTTCCGATCGCTCGGTTGGCTTTCTTCCACTACTACTGTGGTAAACAGCCTCAATATAGTCACCATTGGCCACGAGGACCATGCTACGCGTTCCAACCACAGCTTTATTTAACTTACCCCTATACTTCCAGTAATTTAACCATCCCCATTTATCTCTCATTTGTGCATCAGACAGCCACGCCTGAGTTTGCACTGTGGTATCCACATCATATCCACTATCAGGCAAATTACTTTGACTCAATCGTTTAGCTGCATAGGTCCGCGCCGCAACAGCTTGGGCCTTCAAAGCTTCCACCTCAAATTCAGCAGGCATTTCTGCTGCAACAACCCCTAAGAGATACTCCTCAAGCGGTAACTTTACAACTCCACCATTAGGCATTAAAACTCGGATTTTCACATCATCCATTATTGCGCGCTCCTTTTGCCAACGCAAGACGCTCCATGGAATTATCAAGACAATGCAAAGTGATAATACTATAAGCCATATCCATTCTTTTTTCATTCAATCCTTCCTTCGGTACAAGCATTATGTTTAAATCTATGCGGAAGAGATTTAGAATATGGCTTACAAGGATAAAGAAACCACCCTAAACTTATACTTTCTGACTGGTACAAAAAGGACGAGGAGTCGTTAATTCGACTTCTCGTCCTTTTTTGTTTAACTGAATTTGCATCCGCATCATGCCCCTACCCGTCGTTCCCAAGCCAGAGGGTCCCCGATAACACGCTACGACGCCTTTGCGGTTGTCGTAGTCAAACTTGGCTTTAAACCCCAAGGATGTCGCATTGGCCGGGCATCCTTCCTTCTTGCTTCAGGGTTTAAAGCCCTAGTATAGCACGACGTATATAGTTACGTTATAACAAAGTCCGGCCGAGTTCGCAGCGAACGAAGACAGCACAGAAGGATAGCAACTAGGGGTTTGGGTTTAAGCTCGTTAGGCCTGTAGGATGTGTTTCAGTTAATGGACAGATAAAGAAAACTTTGAAACAAACACGATAGTAAATCGACGTGAGCGAGAGAAAAACGGACTTTGGTCTTTAGAGTGAAAACAGCTAGAAAAGCCAAAAATATTAATAAACGAAAACAGGAAAATCAACTCTCAATGGAGAATTCGGACTAAAATGAGGAAATAGTATTTTAGCTACTTTCCGTAATCTTTAGATTTGGGGGGTG
>PKWS01000260.1 GCA_003132105.1 Desulfosporosinus sp. | reverse complement strand
TGGCGTTTCCTCGATTCCGTCAAAATCCGAGCCTAATCCGACTGTTTCTACCCCTGCCACTTCTGCAATATGGCAAATATGGCGCACCACATCATCTCGAGTCGCTACGCCCGACTCTTTCAAAAATTGGGGATAGAAGTTCACCCCAACTATGCCTTTATGTCTTCCCAAAGCACGGAGTTGTTGATCTGTTAGATTTCTAGGATGAGCACAAAGAGCTTTTGCACAAGAGTGTGTTGCTGCAATTGGATCCTTTGAAACCTCTAAGACATGCCAAAATCCCGCTTCATTAAGATGAGAAACATCGACAATCATCCCGAGATTATTCATGTGCTGCACAACTTCCTGACCAAGATTCGATAATTTGAGATGAGTATCCGCTTCGCCAACACCCGCAGCCAAAGCATTACGTTGATTCCAGGTTAAGCCTAAGGCTCTAACCCCAAGTTTGAAAATAATATCTAACATAAAGAGATCTTCTCCCAGAATTTCTCCACCCTCTACGCTCAGCAGAATGCCTAGACGATTTGGGTCAGGTAGCTGCTCAAGGTCATGTTTTCCCTGAACGAGGAAAACCTGGTCCGAATGTTTCGCAATAAATCGATGAGCTCCTTCTATGAGTTGTAACCCACGTTGCAAAGACCTATTTGGTTTATACTTTGTCTCAATAAAGGCAGCTAGAAATTGAAGAGATACTCCAGTATTTCTAGCTCTTTGTATATCCCACTGCCCTCCCTCAGAGGGATCGTTAAGTGTCCTATCGTTATTTACAAAATTAATTAAACTATCACAATGTCCGTCCACTATATAGGAATTTTTCATCATTCATCCTTGGTTAAGCAAACTCGGACAAACTTAACCTTTTCCTTTCGTACTATTTTTCCTCTCCGAGTTTTAAAGCCAAGCTATTTCAACACAATAAAGCACCTGTCCGCTATAGAATAAAGCAAACAGGTGATTCTCAGACGACACTTAACGTGGTTGAACAATTAACTTAATAGCCGTTCTCTCTTCTCCGTCAATTATGACGTCTGTAAAAGCTGGAATACAGATTAGATCAACTCCGCTCGGTGCCACAAAACCACGAGCAATTGCCACTGCTTTTACAGCTTGATTGAGAGCCCCTGCTCCAATAGCTTGGAGTTCTGCGCCGCCTCGCTCGCGAAGAACTCCTGCGAGAGCTCCTGCAACTGCATTCGGACTAGATTTAGCTGAGACTTTTAATACATCCATAGATACATCCTCCTGCTCGAATTAATTTACAGGTATTACCACAACTATGAATATATGTATTCTAGAGGGAACAGATAAAATCCTCTATTAATGGAAATAGTTTTCTTATTTTTACGTTATATATGTAAAGTTTGTGTAAAGACTACTTTAAGCCTCTGCAAATTTTTGAATCGCTTCGATCTTACGGGTTTTACCAGATTTTTCATCGATGTCTAAGATCACAGCATTAATCTGAATGGCGCCACTCGCCACCTCAAATTTCGCCGGAAGCTGGGTCAAAAAACGATTTATTATAATTTCTTTTTTTATTCCCAAGACTGAGTCTCGTGGTCCTGTCATACCGACATCTGTAATATACGCTGTCCCCTGGTTAAGCACGCGAGCATCGGCTGTTTGAATGTGAGTATGGGTCCCCACAACTGCGCTTACTAAACCATCGAGAAACCAGCCCAAAGCGACTTTTTCCGATGTGGCCTCAGCGTGAAAATCAACTATAATAATAGGGGTCTCTTGTTTGATCTGATTAATACAGCGAATAGCGCCACTAAAGGGATCATCGAGCGGGGGCAAAAAGATACGTCCTGAAAGATTTAGAATCCCAATCTTGATACCCATTGTTCGTAAAAATCCATATCCTTGTCCCGGTGCTCCGACTGGATAGTTCGCGGGACGAACAAGTCTTGGTTCACCACCGATAAAATTCATAATTTCCCTTTGATCCCAAACATGATTTCCCATCGTCAAAAATTGAATTCCTTGATTATAAAGTTCCTCGGCAATCTCCTTGGTTAACCCTTTTCCTGCAGCGGCATTCTCCGCATTGGCAATAGTCACATCAATTTTATATTCCAATTGAATGGGTTTCAAAAATCGTTTAACAGCTTCTCTTCCGGGTTTTCCCATAATATCTCCGATAAAAAGAACGTGCAACGAATGTCCCTCCCTTCTCAATGCTCTCCATAGAATGACTAAAACGAGCTTAATAAACTAGTTCTTGAATACTAATACTCGACCTTCTTCACGCAAGGCCACCACATTTTTATCGATATCGTCACCATGGATTGAATACAACATATGGGTTATCATTTCTTCCTGAAAAATTTGCTCATCTTCAGGCAGATACAGTTCATCATAAATCAACTGTTTTTTAAATCTCGCCTTGATCAGTTCTACTATAAGACCTACTTCGCGTTGAGTCATACTATCTACATCCCTAGTTACCGTAATCACACAAACGTTTTCCTCACTTCGACAAGCAAGATCAAAAACTCGCATACTCTGCCCTTCAAGTTGATGAAATAATTCCAATGCAGGTTTTAAGGTTTCTCGCAGAGAGGAGACCTCTTGGTGTTGCCGGATCATAAACGTGAATTTGAGAGCCTTTTGCTCACGGCAATAATGGACCGACCCCACCTCGGCATATCTCAACAAAATTGAGCTCAGAAGCCCTATTCCGTCTTGAACGCTTCCTGCATCTTTATGTAATAAGTTACTCAACATCCCTGTTTTCAGCCCTCTCTTTTGCGCTGTCCTTAACATTGTAATTATTCGTCATCAGGCTGAAATCTCCTGCTCAAAGATCTCCGGTTAATGCTGGGCATATTTGGAATGAGGCGCTCCCGCTGTCAGTTATACTTTCCGACTAGTAAAAGAAACAGGCGATCCGCAGGATCGCCTATTCACATCTCATATTTAACTATTTTGCAAAA
>PKWS01000265.1 GCA_003132105.1 Desulfosporosinus sp. | reverse complement strand
CTGATTCCTAATAACCCCAGTAGCATGGCTTTCTTGTAGGCCGTTAAGACCCGGAGAATCGTTCGGCCATAGGATTTAATTTCCTTCATCCGAGTCCACTCCATTTCCAACGTCTTTTTTTCTTTTGCCTTGTCTTTTTCTTTAGCATCAATCAATCTCCATAGAAATATTCAAAGCTAAATATGTAATATTTAGAAAAAAGGAAAGCTCCTGTCGATTAAGAGACTTTCCCAATTCCATTATTGATTTCTCCTCTAGGTACCACCACGCCTATATTTACATATACTACCAAATAAAGGGAGGACTTATATGGGCTTTTTGAAGAAAGGGGGGACTGACATTGAACCCTGGACACACTCGTGTCTATGCACCGGTATTACGAAGTCCACTACTCTTCCATCATAATACTGGATTTTCCGGTCCCACCTATAATCCTGCACAACCACAGGTTGCTCAAGCAACTACTAACCTATATTTTTCCCATCCGACTTCGCCCTATAGGCCCCAATCATATCCCTACTACTCTGCTATGCCTAAAGCTATGGTTCCTTCACACTTCTCTTCTTATTCTATCCCTACTGCAACGTATGCTTCGACTGTCTCTTCGAATGGATTGGCCCTCATTCTGATCGCAACTCTTATGTTGGTTGCTCTGGATCTTGTGATTGTTCGCCCACAAAAACGTTAAAAAAAGGACCCGCAAGCGTAAAATAAAACGCACACGGGCCTTTTTTCGTATTACCGACTTGCCATTTGTAAATACTTCAAGCGTGCAGGCAGAACATCATTTCGCAGCAAGTCCGAGTGAGTTTCACGTAAAACGATCACATCGGCATGACCGCCATGCACTAAGACCACCCCCGGCCTTGTAAGTCGGTTATAATTCGAGGACATGGAATAGTTATAAGCACCAGTACAAGAAACAGCCAGTAGATCACCCGATATGACTTTGGGCAAATCAATATCCCAAATCAACATGTCTCCCGATTCACAACACTTCCCGGTAATGGAAACAGATTCAACTGCTTCTTCTTTAGCGCGGTTGGCAAGAACAGCCTCGTAAAGCGCTTGATATAGTGAAGGCCGTGGATTGTCCGCCATACCCCCATCCACTGCAACATATTTCCGGATCCCAGGAATCTCTTTGATGGAACCTACGGTATAGAGTGTGGTTCCTGCTGTTCCTACGATCGAACGTCCTGGCTCGATAATAATTTTTGGACGCGGAAACTTCTGATCCTCACAAGCAGCCAGCAAAGCAGCTTGAATTGTTAAGGCATAATCTGCAATCTGAGCAGGATCATCTCCAGATACATAATAAATCCCAAATCCTCCACCAAGATTCAATTCTTTCAGAAGACAACCAGTTCGCCTCTGGATATTTGCCATATAATTAATCATAATCTGAACCTCATGCCGGAAGGAATCTAATTCAAAGATTTGTGACCCGATATGGGCATGAATCCCTTTTACCATGAGATTCGAATAGGATAACGCTAAATCTAACGCCCGATCTGCTGTTCCGTCTGGTAATGTAAAACCAAACTTAGAATCGATCTGACCCGTCTGAATGTACTCATGGGTATGNNGCTTCAATCCCCGGTGTCACCCGAAGAAGGATGTCGACCCGTTGATTCAAATCTTTTGCCAGCTCATTTAATATACTCATCTCATAAAAATTATCCACGACAATTCGGCCGACACCCGCGTTTATTGCCATTGCCAATTCTTCACGAGATTTATTATTACCATGAAAGTAAATTCGCGCAGCTGGGAAATTGGCCTGAAGGGCAGTATATAGTTCTCCTCCGGACACAACATCTAAGCCTAGTCCTTCTTCATCAATAATCCGGCACATGGCCAGCGTTGAAAACGCTTTAGAAGCATAAATAACTTCCGTATTTTCCATGCCTTCCACAAACGAACTATGGTACTGTCGGCAAATGTCCCGAATATGGGCTTCATCCATGATGTAAAGCGGTGTCCCAAATCTTTTGGCTAATTCGACAGTGTCACATCCGCCAATTTCTAAATGTCCTTGCTCATTCACCGATTGTGTACCGTGCAACCTCATTTTCTCTTCCTCCATATAAGTTATTCAAAAAATAAAAACGGCAACAGAAGGTGGTCCTCTGTTACCGTACAATATGCACGTAAACATTGACCCTCTTCTCCTGTTGGGAGTAGCTCTCCACACGATGCTTGGTCTAATACATCATGTGACAGTCCTGCAGTTCTTTACTACAGGCCCAGCGCCAAAAACTACGTATTTTTGGGCTTCGGCGAAATTCCCTTTCCCATGGGTTCATCAGTTTCCTGAACTTTCTCCACGGTACTCTTGTCATCCGCGCCTCTACCACACCTCCAAAGAGATGAGGCATTATTAAATTTTATTTAGTATATCAGAATACTTAGGTTTGGTCAAAACAATTCTTAATTTGCTTGAACATTGGCAGTGGTAGCAATCGACCACTTTTCACACCGATCTCCCCACATCGCCAAACTTATTCCATCCTGCATGATTTCTACAACCTCACAATGGTTTGCGCACCCGGAGCATTCAAAGCTTTTTGCTTGCAATTGAGTCTCGCCTAGGTGTAACCCCCGAAATTTGGTCTTAGTTTCTGGTCGCATTCCTACTTTTTCTTGCGCTAAGTATGCTGCCCCTAAGGCACCCATAACGCCATAATGTTCAGGCACAATCATGGGTTGGCCTAACTCATCTTCAAAGGCTTTACGTATTCCGGGGTTTGCAGCCACACCCCCTTGGAAGAAAATTGGGCCCCGAATGTCTTTATTTTTACCCACGTTATTTAGATAGTTCCGCACCATCGCCTGACAAAGCCCTGCTAAAATATCCGGAAGTGGATGCCCTAACTGCTGTTTGTGGATCATATCTGATTCCGCAAAGACAGAGCAGCGCCCTGCAATCTGCACCGGATGTTTTGCTTGAAGAGCTAACGGACCGAACTCCTCAATTGGAATACTCAACCGCGCTGCCTGCTGATCTAGAAACGACCCCGTTCCAGCTGCGCAGACAGTATTCATGGCAAAATCAGAAACTACCCCATCCCGAAGAATGATTATTTTCGAATCCTGCCCTCCGATTTCAAGGATGGTCTGTACCTCGGGATTAACCCGCGAAGCAGCCACAGCATGAGCTGTGATCTCGTTTTTTACGACGTCAGCTCCTAATAAGGTGGCGGCAAGCTGGCGCGCGCTTCCCGTGGTTCCGACTCCAACAATTTCGGCAGAGTTCCCCATTTTAGACCGCAATAGTTTAATTCCCTCTTGAATCGTTTGCATGGGTCGCCCTTGTGTTCTTAGGTATAGAGCCTCTTCCACCGTATTGTCCGGCCGCAGCAAGACTATATTCGTACTGACTGACCCAACATCGACACCCAGAAAGTATTTATCTTCCCCCAACACCGAGCACTTCCCCTCTTGTTTGTCCAATTTCTCGTTGAAGGTGTGGTCTTTCCAGCAAGTCCACAAACGCCTCCAAGCGGGTTTTCATCCCTGCCTGCCCGGTATGTTCATCGACAATAAGGGTCATAATCGGCACCTTATACGCTTCTTGAACTTTCGGTAAAATACTCGCTGCAACAATCTCTGGCATGCAAGACAGAGGAAAAATTTGAATAATCCCATCAAACCCTTCTCGCGCAAATTTCACGGCAGCTCCAACTGTTTCCTGACCATGCCCCCCTACAAAATGAGGTAAAAATGGCTTGGCATGACCTGGATAGGATTTAATAGATCTGTATCCTGGGGCCAGACCTTGAAATACATGATTCCCAACCCACCCCGATAGATAGAGGGAACGATCAACTTCCACTCCTAAACGTCCCAATTCTTCCTCTATACCCCCTGAAGAATAAGGGTCTAGAATCGTGTAGATCTCACCAATGATCCCAATGCGCAGTGGTTTAGAAAACCGTTCGGAAGGGTTTAGTCCCCCTTGACGTTCACGAATACTTTCTTGCACCCAACGAACTGTATCTTTAACCCCAATATCAGTCATAGTATGCGCTAAGCGTATTTTAGCATCTTCATACAATTTCTCCGTTTCCCT
>PKWS01000156.1:6543-11940 GCA_003132105.1 Desulfosporosinus sp. | reverse complement strand
GCCTCTCGGTTGGGGGACTCAGAACACTGGTGCCAAGGGCTTCCCTGACTGACGGTAAGCTGGACATTTTAATTGTTCCAGCAGCTGGCTGGCCAGAAACCCTCCGTCTCCTATTAAGCATTTTGACTGGAGAAAAGGCTAACTCAGAAAAAATTATGGAATTCCACACTTCTGAATTAACGGTACTTACTGATCGACCGATCGTTTCAGATCTGGATGGAGAATCTGGTCCGGAAAGCACATGGCATATTCAAATGGGACCTAAAATTTCAGTGCTCTGTTAAATCATCGTTGGACCTTTCATGCTCGTCAATAGCCCGACGAGCTTTTTTCATTAGACTTTCTTCTTGCCATCCATGGCTACAGTGACACTCGGCCATCCTTGGCCAGCGCATTTAGGAGTAGAAAAGAGTGTGTTGGGGAAAATAGGCAATAGAAACTTATGAGTAGGTAAGAGTGGAGGACTTTCATGATCGGCACAAAATTTCAGCAGGAAATCTTAAAAAGACTCAGTGAGCTAAGTCCGGTCTATATTGTTGGAGGAGCTGTTCGCGATGCGCAATTGGGGATTCCTTTTAAGGATGTCGATGCGGTCATGGCACTTCCACTCCTAGAGATAGAGNNAAAAATTGTCTGATTGGGGTTGTAAGCCTCATCTGATAGGGGCGCATCAGCAGACGGTCAGTTTGTTCCGGGGGACAGAACGAGTGGATATCGCAGCTTTCTCAGGAGATGTTGAAACAGATGCCCTGCGTAGGGACTTCACTCTGAATGCTATATATCAAGATGTTCGGACAGGTGAAATCAAAGACCCGTTAAACGGGCTTCAAGACTTGCGCGAAAGACAACTGAAAGCATGTGGGTGTGCGGCTGACCGGTTCAAAGAAGACCCAATCAGGATAATGCGTCTAATCAGACTGGCAGTTCGTTACGACTTTGCAATCGAGCCAGAGACATGGTTGGCCGCGGTAGAGCATGTCCAACATCTTCGGGAGGTTTCGGCAGAACGAGTAACGGAGGAATTTGGACGAATTCTTATTTTAGATAAGATAGACAAGGCCTTAGGACTCCTCGATGACTTGGGGTATTTTCAGACATGCATCCCTGAACTGGCCAGGCTGAAAGGACTAGTCCAAAATCGTTACCATACCAAAGATGCTTGGGAACATACCCGACACGTCGTGAAAAATACGGAACCTCGCTTAGCCTTGCGTTTAGCGGCATTATTTCATGATATGGGAAAATGGGAAACCGCCAGTCGAGAATGCAACGTTTGGGGAATAATTCGTCTCACAGATCACGGGTATGAAGTTGATGGATTTAAGTTGGAAGGAAAAAGCTTAGAGCGGTGGGCAAACAAAGAAGCAGAAGTCCACGGGGGAAGGCTTGATAACTATCCGGATACGATCATTGTAAAACGTATCAAACCTTCGCGGGCCACGCAAAGACAACATTTTGAGATGGTTCCAGATGGGAAGCGGCACTTTCTACAGCACGAAAGGGAAAGTGCCCGGTTGGTCAAAGAAATCTTGCCTCGCTTCCGATGGAGTATGGTTCTTCCTGGAGGAAGTCTTGGTGAACGAGAACTTGAATATTTAGTAGGGCATCATATGTTGGGGACACTTACCTTTATGAGCGAATTAAAAGGGGAAATGGACCAGACGAAGTTTCGCAATAAGACTCGCCGCTTCGCTTGGGAGATTGGCTGGAATGGGAGGGTGTATGACAAACAAAGGATTGAAAATCTGCTAGATTTGTGGCGAGCGGATTTCCTTGGCGGGAAGCAGGATGCTACAAAAAATATAGATCGGTTAGATGAGATTCAGGGAGAAATCAAAAATGCCTGTGCTTTCTTGGTGAAACGAGCCAGTCTGCTCGATTGGGCTCAATTCGAAGAATTTGCCCGTGGCAAGGGGCTTGCAGGGGAACGGTTCGGTCAGTTCAAAGAACAGGTACGCCGCCAGGTTATGATGGACACGAAGTATAGGTTGACAGACCCTCAATTTCTTGAACGGGAATACCGATTCTATTGGAAACCAAGTTCAGTAACATTATCGGCAAAGAGAAATTAAAGAACGACTCAGATGAAGTAAGGTCATTGAGTGTGTTCATTTAAATAGATTCCGTGCCTTGCTTTCAAGAAATTAACCTTGACTTGTAGGAATTGTAAAGCTATAATTTTCCCCAACGAAAGGGGTTGTTACTTCAATGGAAAAACAATGGCGCTGTACCGTATGTGGGTATATTCATAGTGGCGAAAATCCGCCAGAGATCTGTCCGATTTGTGGCGCAGATGCTAGCTTCTTTGAACTTATTCCTCAGTCGGATGAACTTAATATTGCTACTGATATAAAAAAATCGGCTGCTAAGCCTGTCATCGCGCAACCGGATAACGAAAAAGCGATTCGTCAGGCACTCTACCGGATTTCATACGGCCTTTATATTATTACTGCCCAGGCTGAAAGCCGGGACAATGGACAATGTGCGAATACCTGCTTCCAAATAACTTCAGATCCGGCGAGGTTAGCCATCGGGATCAATAAGCTAAACTTTACTCATGAATTAATTCAAAAGAGTGGGAAGTTTGGTGTTTCAGTGCTAAATCAAACAGGTCACGATTACGCACGACGGTTTGGATATTCATCGGGTCGTGATGCCGATAAGTTTAAGGGCTTGGCAGTCCATCGTGGAGAATCGGGAGTCCTTTTACTCGATGATGCGCTTGTAACCATGCAGGCAAAGGTCATGGGGCAGATGGATGCTGGGACACATACGTTATTCCTTGCAGACGTTACCAACGGGGAGATACTCCAAGAAGGAGATCCAATGACCTACGCCTTTTTTAGAGCTAGTAAATGAACTGAATTCTTTGAGAGCGGCCAAAGATGAAGGCCTCATGAACTCCTCACTGCAATAGTGAGGGGTTAGATTTCTATTAAGCAGACCTTGTTACTTGAAAATAACCAGAAAAGAAACCGCACCTCACGCGACCAACAATTCTAAATGCAGAGCTGAAGCATAACGTTACATCCCTTATATAATCAGGAGTGTAAGGATTTTGTAAAAAGATTTTTCTCTGAACAAGGCTGGACTCCCTCAAATCAATATTGCATGGTAGTCTTGGACAGAAGAACCCCTGGTAAGGCATGTTGGCAAAGACAAACATGAACAATATTATGTTATGTGTTGGAGGCTGATCAGGCTTACGCCTGAGAATATCATGAAGAGTCATTGCGGAGGTCGGAACTAGGTTTATCGTTGGATAAATGATGTTGAGTTAATGACCCTCTTAGGGTTTATTTGTCGTAGTGTGATTGTAGCTTCCAGACAGATCCGACTTCATAAAGTGGTGTGCGACGAAGGCTTAGCCTTGGCTAATGGCAGATTCTTGCTTGTGAGATTCTAAGATGAAAGAATGTGGAAATTAATTTATTAATGGAAAATCATGCTTCAACCCTTGGTAGTATTCCTCTAACTTTTTAACTTGTGTGCTAACGGCTGGTTGGCTCATGTGCAACATTTTTGCAGCTTTTGAAAAATTTTGAAGGCGCGTTACCATACAAAAGATCTTGAGTTGGTAACAATCCAATACACCTCACCATCCCCTAAGTTTCTAAGGCTATTAAGTATCTATTAACATTGTATAGCTAAGCACTTCAAAATTCAATAAACCTTTGAGGATAGTTTTTACAGACTACCACCAGCTTTTTCAGCGAGTATCTTTGCCATATGATCGGCACCATTTACCGTCCAGCTCGTTTTATTGTGCTTCATTCTTTGAGCCAGTATGTCGCATACATTGTGTTCCATAGTCACTAAGTGCCTGTATGTCTAAATGTGACCATATTTATGTTTTTTTCAATATGATGTATAATATAACATCGATGGAACGGTGGGTTCTTGATAAACGGACGTATATACGCTCAAGAACCGGGGCTGGAGTAGCTACGTAGCAAGGTCGAGGAGTACGAGAATGGACAAAATATATAATTAAAACCCAGGGAGGAAGTCCATGGACGCTGATGAACAAATGCAGTGGAAAACGAACATAAAAAGATGGGGCATGGAGTTGGGTTTTGTCTCTATTGGGTTTACATCGTCGGAACCTATAGATGGTCTAGCCCCATTGTTAGAAGCGCGAATTGAACAAGGATTGGCGACTGCTTTCGAAGTTAAAGGAATCAAGTCGCGGATCGATCCTAAAGCGGGATGGCAAAGTTGTCAGACGGTCGTCGCCTTGGCCTATCCACTCCCTTATTCGTCCTTTCCTCAGGAAGGGGAAGGCGTTATTGCCCGCTCTGCAGTGGGGGAAGATTATCATCACTTTATAGATCAGAAGATAAATCACCTGGTCGAGATCATGACTGTAAATGACTGGCCGGGGACCTCGCAGTGGCAAGTGGATACTGGCCCTCTAGTAGAGCGTGCCTTTGCGATTCGGGCGGGGATTGGCTGGATCGGACGAAACCAACACCTAATTATTCCGGGATATGGTTCTTTTGTAGCCTTAGCTCTACTCCTTTTGGATCAAGAGATTGAACCGGATGATCGCCCAATGCCGTCAATACCAGACCAATGTGGAACCTGTCAAAGATGTGTCCAAGCATGTCCTGCGCAAATCCTCGGGAAAGACCCGTTTGCGGCCAGACACTGCGTCTCTTATCTTACCCAGAGTAAAGAGGTGCTCACTCCTGAGGAGATCGAACGAATTGGATTGCGAATATTTGGATGTGATTCCTGCCAGGAGGCTTGTCCACACAACGAAAAAAGAATTGAGCAGGAACATGCGTCCTCATCTCCATCCTCACTCCGGCGTGGCGTCGATCTACTAGACACTCTCAATTTAACCAAAGGAGAGTTTCAACGACGTTTTAAAGCTACGGCAGCAGGATGGCGTGGAAAGGGAGTTCTTCAGCGTAATGCCTTTTTAGCCATATCCAATCTTCAAGACGGACGGTGTAAACTTTGGTTGGCAGAACGCGAAAACAATCAATCGGTTCCGCCAATTATTTACCCTTACTGGAAAGCATTAGAATGATGACATTAGTCATTGAAAGAAACAGAAATTTGATTCTACATAATCTAATTCACCAATGATTGAATCTATATTTTTGCTTTTTGCAAGGAATAGGAGTAACAAATTTATGCACGAAGATTGGGCCGATTACGCAAGATGATCCAAAACGCTCAGCCGTTGGGAAAAAGGATTCCAGGCTTTTTTTCATTCATGAACAAGACATTCGTGGGATCTTAAACGCCCTGTGGAATGGCGGCTCGGAAGCCACTGCCGTCAATGGGCAACGTGTGACGACAAATACGGAGGTATATTGTTCAGAATCGTACATCCAAATTAATGGGACTCGTCAAATGCCTCCTTATGTGATTGAAGCCATTGGC
>PKWS01000156.1:3633-6524 GCA_003132105.1 Desulfosporosinus sp. | reverse complement strand
TATGATTCCGGCAGGTAAATTGCCAGATTATCATTATGCTGAACCCACTAAGGAGGGAACGTAAGGTTCCGTTGACAGAACTTAAATGACGTGTTGGTTAATCTATTTCCCTTAATAAAAGCGGATGCCTTTAACCAATGTAAGCATTTTATCTTTGAACCGGGAGATATCGTCGAACTGGATTTCGATCTAAGCCAAATGACAAATTAATACCAATCCTAGTGGGGTTGTTAAAAGGCACACAAGTCATTCAGACCAGTGTGCCTTTGTTAGAATGGATTTCTGAAGATTCTAAAGTTTGCTTAACCTGCGTTCCACAAAATGCGTAATGCGTCTGAGGGCTTCCTGAAGCTGTTCCGTGGAATAAGCATAAGAACAGCGGATATATCCTTCTCCGGAAGGGCCAAAAGCGGTCCCCGGAACGACAGCTACTTTTTCTTCCTTTAAGAGTTCTTCAGCAAACGTCTCAGAGGATAAATTTGTCTTTGAAATATCCGGAAATACATAAAATGCACCTAAGGGTTCGAAACAGTCGAGACCCATTTGCCGAAAGCCGTGAACCATGAGGCGACGCCTTCGGTCATAAGCCGTGACCATGTCATTTTTAGCTTCAGAGGCAGAACGTAACGCTTCTAAGGCTGCTATCTGTCCCATGATGGGGGCACAGAGCATGGTGTATTNNNGCTGGCAAACGAGACATGTCTTCCATCATAGGTGAGATCAGAGTAAATATCATCAGCTAGAACGAGAAGATCGTGCTTAGCCACAAAATCGGCGATAGGGATAAGGTCCTCACGACGCATGATCGCACCGGTTGGGTTATTCGGGTAGGACAGTACTAAGAGTTTGGCTTTCGGTGTATACACTTGGTTTAAGTCTTCCACGCGTAAACGAAAGTCTTCCTTGGCATGGGTTGGTACGTAACGAACACTTGCCCCGGCTAATATTGCGCAGGGGGCGTAGGATACATAGGACGGATCAGGAACTAAGACAACATCTCCTGGCTCGAGCACGGCCCGCATTACGAGGTCAACGGCTTCACTTGCTCCAGAGGTTATGAGGATTTCTTTAGCTGGATCGTAGGAAAGTCCCAACGATTTAGCTAAATGGTGGGAAAGTTCTTCACGTAGCTCTAAGAGACCGGCATTACTGGTATACATGGTCTGTCCCTGTTCTAAAGAAAAGATGCCACTTTCTCGCACGGTCCAAGGGGTGACAAAATCAGGTTCTCCGACCCCTAAGGAAATGACATCCTTCATAGTTGCGACAAGATCAAAAAACTTGCGGATCCCTGAGGGGGGAAGACCTGCGACATGGGAGGCTAGGTAACGATTCATGGCGAAACCACGAGACGTTGAATCGTCTCTTCCTCTCCCATAAGCTCGACCCCGTCTTGCTTATAGCGGCGTAGCACAAAGTGGGTCGCTGTGCTTTGGACATGCTCGAGTGGGGCTAATTTTTCAGCCACAAAAAGAGCAACGTCTTGCATTGTTTTACCTTCAATGAGCAGAGATAGATCATATCCGCCAGACATGAGGAAAAGTGTTTTGATCTCAGGGAATTTTTGTAACCGTTTGGCGATTTTATCGAAACCATAGCCCCGCTGGGGCAAGACTCTAACTTCGATAAGAGCGGAAACCTTTTCTTCGCCGGTTCGAGCCCAGTTGATCATGGGTTGATAGCCGACAATGACTTTTTCTTTTTCCCAATCGATGATACGCTTTGTGATGTATTCAGAGGTCAATCCGGTTTGAACGGAAAGCTCTACAGGGGTAAGGCGACAATCTTCAGCGATGAGTTTGAGTAGTCTATGATCCTCTTCAGTAAGCATTTAATACACCTCTTCATATATAAACATATAACATAGTCGATTATAACATGCTTTTATACAACAGGGCTAGGCGAACTCGCTTCGCTTGGTAATTCACGGGTATGATGAATCATTTCCACTTATATAAGTGGGATACTTCTTCTGACATTTCGCTAAATTAAAGCTTTCGTCGCATTAAGAAGTCCGCCAGCAAGAAGGATTTTAGCTTGCCGTTCCGTGAGATCATGCTTAACCCAAACCGGGTCTGAGTCGTTATTCAGGGTAATGGCAAAAGGGGATGGCGAATGAATAGCCTGATGCACAGCTAAGAGGTGTAAAATATCCCCGGAATGCAAACGAGTAAGGTCTTCCTCGTTGACAAAGGTGAGTGGGAGTATGCCGAAATTAATCAGATTGGCTCGGTGGATGCGAGCAAAACTCTGGGCCAAGACAACGCGCAGTCCCAAGTACATGGGAGCAAGTGCAGCGTGTTCACGACTTGAGCCTTGTCCGTAATTGTGGCCAGCAACAATGATGCTTTGCTTTAGTGCCTTGGCTTTAGAAGCAAACTGAGCGTCGATTTTGTGAAAGGCGTATTCTGAAATGGCCGGAATGTTCGAACGGAGCGGGAGAATCTTGGACCCGGCAGGCATAATATCGTCTGTCGTCACATTATCACCAAGCTTTAAGATGATGGGTAAGCTTAGCGTGTTATCTAGTGCAGGGGCAACGGGAAGCGGCTGAATGTTAGGACCGCGTCGAATTGGGGTATCCGAATCACCAGGAGGTAAGATCATGCTGTCATCAATTCGGAATAGATCTGGGAACTCCACAACAGGAGGGAGTCCTAATGTGCGGGGATCGGTTAAATAGCCTGTCAAGGCACTAGCTGCTGCAACTTCAGGGCTCGCCAAAAAGATCGAGGCATCTTGTGTTCCGCTCCGTCCTGCGAAATTACGGTTAAAAGTTCGGACAGAGACTCCTTTCGATACCGGTGATTGGCCCATTCCAATACACGGACCACACGACGATTCAAGCAGTCGTGCCCCACTATCTAGGAGATCTGTCAAGGCACCATTAT
>PKWS01000156.1:0-3612 GCA_003132105.1 Desulfosporosinus sp. | reverse complement strand
CAACTTCCGATGGCAACTTGTTGTACGGGCAGTGCAGAGTGATCATTTACAGGACGCACATTGTCTGGGCTATGGGGTTGGGCAACCAACGGACCAAGTTGAGAAAGATCAATTTCAATGTCTTCATCATAGGAGGCATCCTCATCGGCAGAGAGAGAAACAAAGTCCCCCGCTCTTCCTTGCGCTTCTAGAAACTTAAGGGTTTGCTCATCACTGGGGAAGATTGAAGAAGATGCCCCGAGTTCGGCACCCATATTGGTGATGGTTGCGCGTTGTGGTACTGTAAGGGTTTTCACGCCCGGTCCGGCATATTCAATGATTTTCCCAACGCCCCCTTTGACAGAGAGCACGCGAAGAACTTCTAAAATGATATCTTTGGCTGAAACCCAGTCGGAGAGTTGCCCTGTAAGCCAGACGCGAAGGACTTTAGGATTTGGAAGATAAAAAGCTCCTCCACCCATTGCCACTGCAACATCTAAACCCCCAGCACCCATGGCCAGCATTCCCATTCCGCCAGCAGTGGGGGTATGACTGTCTGATCCAAGTAAGGTTTTACCAGGTTTAGCGAAACGTTCAAGATGGACTTGGTGACAAATTCCGTTTCCCGGTCGGGAAAAATACGCACCGAAGCGTGCGGCGGCGCTCTGCAGAAACGCGTGGTCATCAGCATTTTCAAACCCTGTTTGAAGGGTATTGTGATCTATATAACTGACCGAGCACTCCGTACGCACTCTGGAAATGTTCATAGCTTCAAATTGTAAATAAGCCATTGTTCCAGTAGCGTCCTGGGTTAATGTCTGATCAATCCTAAGTGAGATTTCGTTTCCTTTTTCTAAGTCACCGGAAACTAAGTGCGATGTTAATATTTTCTGGGTTAGATTTTGAAACATGATCATTCCTCCTTTGAATGGTATTAACTTTACCAAAAACAAGACAGAACATCTAGGGTTTTACTGAAAGTATACAAAATATCTGTTTTAGAATGCGGGAACAGGGGTAGAGAACAGGTAGAATAGTGCGAGACAGGGGGAAGGTTCCGTTGCTTCTAGTTGCATTATTTGATATTATTATGTTGGGTTTGTCATAATTTCTGGTTATATTAGATTAATAGGAAGGTCCCTTCTCGCCATCCTTGGCTACAGGGACCCTCGGTCATCCATGGCCAGCGGCTAGAAGCTTTGTGGCAGGAAGGAATTATCATTATATGCCCATATATGAATTTGGATGTCCAAGCTGTGGCATCCTGACAACGGAATTATATAAGATGGGGGAAAATGGTGAGTTGTTGACGTGTGCTAACTGTGGGCACGCTGGGCTGGCGAAACAAATCTCAGGGTTTGTAAGTCTGGGAGTCTCTGGGGGGGCTGGGGCCCGAAACTGCTCACCAGGATGTAGTGGGAACTGTACTGGGTGTCATTGAAAGGAGAACAAAGACTTGAACAAGCGCCTGAATATTGTCCTTGTTGAGCCGGAAATTCCTCCCAATACGGGGAATGTGGCTCGCCTTTGTGCTGCAACTGGGGCAACACTTCATTTAGTAAAACCATTAGGGTTTAGTATCGATGACAAGCAATTAAAACGTGCTGGATTAGACTATTGGCACTTATTAGATATATTTATTTATGAAAGTTTTGAGGATTTTGAGGAAAAAAACTCAGTAGGACCCCGTTACTTAGCAACCACAAAAGGTGGACGGGCTTACACTGACATAACATATGAGCCTGGGGGATACTTACTTTTTGGGAAGGAAACTAAAGGATTGGCTCCTGAAATTTTAGCACGTTACCCAGACACGACTTTCCGGTTGCCGATGCGTGCGGAAGCCCGTTCCTTAAATTTATCGAATTCCGTGGCGGTTGTGGTTTATGAAACATTACGTCAATGGGGTTTTCCGGGACTTGTATAGAAAGGCGGTCGATCATGACCTATGCGTTAACCTTTTTCATGGCACTTGTGATAGCAGCGATTGCTACTCCCGTTTCAATGAAACTGGCGGGTAGGTGGGGAGCCATTGCTTATCCGGGTGGGCGGCATGTTCACACTAAACCGATTCCTCGTCTCGGCGGGTTGGCTATATATGCTGCATTTTGGAGTGCAGCCTTGATCACAGTTTTAGTTGCGCAAGTGTGGGATAATTCTATTTGGGGTTTATTAATTGGAAGCACTATCATTTTGTTAGTTGGCATTTGGGATGATATCAGCGAAATTCGCCCTTGGTTTAAGCTTTTTTGGCAGATCGTAGCGGCGTCCGTGCTGGCCTTCTTTGGCTTTGCCATGGATGTTACATCCTTTTCATTCATCGGACCACTCTTTGGAGTGATTAATGTTGGAACATTTGGTTTAAGTGCAATCGGCATAATATTAATGCTGTTTTGGGTAGTGGGATTGGTGAACACCGTTAATATCTCAGATGGACTAGATGGACTTGCTGCTGGAATTTGTTTTATGGTGACGCTTTTGCTGTTTTGGTTTGCGAATCGGATTGGTCAACTTCCTGCTGCCCATCTAACACTGGCCTTGGCCGGAGCGCTCCTCGGGTTTTTGTTTTTCAATTTTCCTCCAGCGCGTGTTTTTATGGGAGATTCAGGAAGCATGTTCCTTGGATACATTATTGGCGGAATTTCTATCATGGGTCTGCTTAAAACAGCGACGATTCTGGGATTGGTTTTTCCGCTCCTTATTTTAGGCATGCCGGTTACAGACCTTACCTTTGCAATTATTCGCCGAAAGCTGCGAGGGCAGTCCATGGCGACAGCTGACCGAGGGCATCTACACCATCGTTTGCTGGATGCCGGGTTGACTCAACGGGCGGCAGTGCTTTTAATGTATGGGATAAGTGCTTGTTTCGGCGTGGCCGCTGTACTTTGGGCTAAGGGGCAATTGATTTGGGCCTTGGCTATTCTCTTGGTAGTTTTTGCATTTCTTATTATGATTCTTATGCGCAGAACAGCTATGTTGGGGGCCTTTAGTCGACGTCATTCAAAATAAATATTTCCTAAATGCTCTCCATCTCAAAGGCATGCGTACACTTCTTTTTCTATCAATGCATATGATAGTAGGAAAGGGGGTATAAGTATGCCATTACAAGTGTTTGCCTTTTATAATGGCTTAACAGAACATGCAAAGGGTTATCCTTATCTTAAACGCTACGGGAGTAGCATCAACCAATTAGCTATTTTTCAGATTCCTATTCAGAATAACGGAACACTNNACACGGTCGGTTTTCCACTGCTTTAATCACACGTTTGGTACGTGATCAAGATTTTGCCGACCTCGTTTGGCAGAACATTAGAGATGTCTTGGTCGAGTATCAATGTGATGGGATTAATCTTGATTTGGAGAAAGCAATGCCTGCAGACCGCTCTCTGTTTAGCAAGCTTATCATAAACTGGGCTACTCAGTTTAAACGGGCAAATTTCCTCGTTTCGATTGACGTACCTGCTAAGACTTCCGATGATCCGCTGGATGTTTGGAAGGGGTCTTTTGATTATAAGGCGATTGGTCAAGCGGTTGATGAGGTAATTATTATGACCTACGAAGAGCATTGGCCGGCAAGTGAGCCAGGATCTGTCGCCTCGATTCCTTGGGTTGCCAGAACTTTAAATTATGCAG
>PKWS01000121.1:6269-9621 GCA_003132105.1 Desulfosporosinus sp. | reverse complement strand
GGGAGTGTTGGGCACGCTTTGCTTGTAGCGGGGGGTGTCATGCGGCTAACGTCTCCTTCACCCAGAAATTGACAGAGGTTTACACATTGGGGTGCGAGCTTCAGAAAAAACGCCTAGAAGTGGCACTCTATCTTAAAATCAAAGAAATTCAACACAATACAGTCTCATCATCATCAGTTCCAGAAGTCCGCTGTTAGGCATTTTTATGTACCAAGTCAGAAAGTATAAGTTCCGGGTGGCATAAGTGTGCAACCAAAGACTTCCACCGCGCTTATGGCTTGGCGCAAGCTAGGTTTCCTTTTCATTGTTCATTTAGTAGGATATTAAGCTTGGATGGTTTGAGAAGGCATGTTACAATTGTATTCAGAATTATATTTTCAAGGGGGGCGAGCTGCTTGAAGAAAAAGACGCTACGTTTTTATGCTACGATTCTTACTGTTCTTATTAGTATTGCTATGATTGGTTCGGGATTTCTCGGGTATTTCTTTGGCGGAGGTATACCACCCGTCGATTCCAATTCAAATTCAAATCAGACTGCTAATGCTGCAGCAGATTACCAAGCCCGAAAAGTGCGCATTGAAGCGATGGTTCAGCAGGCCAAGGTAGATCCTGGGAATGTACCCCTCCAAACTTCCTTGGGAAATGAATATTATGACGCGGGGGGGGCAGCTGAAGTGGTTGCGCCTACTGAGACTGCAGGGAATTACAAACATGCTGTTGAGGCATACCAGAATGTATTAAAAACAAATAAAGACCCAAATGTTATGGTAGATATGGCAACCGCTGCTTTTAAGAGTGGGGATAATGATCTGGCCGAAAAGAGTTTTAAAGAAGCGTTAGCGCTTAAACCAGATCTTTATAATGGTTTGGCCAATTATGGGGTTTTTCTAGCTAATGTGAAGCAAGACTTACCAGGGGCTATCATCCAGTGGGAGAAGGCACAGAATATTGCTTTAAACAGTACGGATAAAGATAGGATGAAATCACTCATAAGTCAAGCTCAAAGCGAACTCAAGACTAATCCGGCAGCGAAAGGAACATCGAACCAAAACCCAAACCCTGCCTTAAAGAATACGACGGGAAAATAAATAGACTCGAACAACTCGAGGAGGGTTTGAAATTTGTTGGCAAGATCTAAGATGTTCACAAAAATTTCACTTCCCTCCCTCCTTTGATTTTGTTTTCTATAAATATTTAAGTTACCGGAATGGAGGAACTAGAAATGCATTTCACGACATTAGCGAGCGGAAGTTCCGGAAACGCAATTCTCGTCGGAGAGGACAACCGAAATTTACTGGTGGATTGTGGGATCAGTGGGAAGAGTCTATTACATAACCTCTCCCGGTTAAACATATCGGACTTGGAAATTGAAGGAATTGTGGTTACGCATGAACATGTGGACCATATCCGTGGAGTGGGTGTGCTTGCCCGCAAACTAAAAATACCAATCTATGCCACAACCGGGCTGTGGGAGGCGATGAGTCCTTTCCTAGGAAAGCTTGCGGAAAGCCAACGTATTGAAGTTCAAGAGTCATTTTCCTGTGCAGGGCTTGATGTCTTGCTCTATCCTACGTCTCATGATAGTCGAGAAAGCTACGGATTAAAGGTCATGCGGCCCAAACGTAAGGATAAGGGGAATTTGGCGGTGGGTATCGCCACGGACAGTGGAATGATTACACAAGAAATGCACCGTCATTTGAAAGGGTGTGATGCCTTTGTCGTTGAGGCGAACTATGATGATCAGATGCTAAAGTTTGGATCGTATCCAGCGTATCTTAAGAAGCGAATTAGGGGACAATACGGGCATCTTGAAAATAAACAGGTAGCTGAGGGGCTATTAGAGTGGATGACAGAAAACACCCAACGGATCGTGTTGGCCCATCTTAGTGAAGAAAATAATACTCCGGAAATCGCTTTGTCTATGGTATTGCGTATTCTGAGAGATTCAAATAGATCAAGAGAGTACACGGATGTGCAGGTGCAGGTTGCCCCGCGTCATTCGCCGCATGAACTGATCATGCTGAAAGAATAATAGTCAGAGGAGGGTGAGTCATGAGCTATTATAACGATAAAAATAATTATTCAGGCAGAAGGCCCGGGTTTTTTTCGACGGTTGCGGTTGCTTTAATTAGTGCCATACTGGGCGGAGTCATCGCTGTGGCGCTGGTTAAACCCATATACGGCAATAGACAACAGACGCCGACAAATCAAGTAGTTTTAAATAGTGGGGCAACCACTCCCAGCATCAATACTCAAGGGAGTACTAATTTTCCTGTTGCTGAGATTGCTAAAAACACTGGCCCAGCGGTAGTTGGGATTGCTAATTTCCAGACCAAAGGGGCTATATTCGGTGGGAGCGGTTTAACGGAAGCAGGAAGTGGGTCTGGCTTTATAGTTGATGCAGAACATGGCTACATTGTTACGAATAACCATGTAGTTGCAGGGGCAGAAAAAATCGTTGTAAGTCTGGCAGATGGCCGGAATATTAACGCAAAACTGGTGGGCGCCGATACGCGTACGGACTTAGCAGTAGTTCAGATTGCAGATACAAAAAACCTAACTGCCACGCAACAGGGAGATTCGTTAAAACTCCAAGTAGGTGAACCAGTGATTGCGATCGGAAACCCCGGAGGAGAAGAATTTGCGCGATCCGTGACCACAGGTGTTATTTCGGCAACGAATCGGATCTTAGATATTGAGGGGGAAGCAAGTTTTAACCTCATCCAAACCGATGCTGCCATTAACCCTGGAAACAGTGGCGGGCCACTTGTGAATTACCAGGGTCAAGTTATTGGGATTAATTCCGCAAAGAATCAGGAAGTGGGATTTGAAGGGATGGGTTTTGCTATCCCGATTACAGACGCATTGCCGACGATTAAACAACTGATAGAAAAAGGGTTTGCCAGCCATCCCGGGCTTAATGTCCAGATCGATCCTCGGTATACGTCTGAATATGCTAGTCAAAAAGGGTGGCCGGCTGGGGCATATGTTGCCAAAGTCACGCCAGGCGGACCGGCTGAAAAAGCAGGAATTCGTGCTGGGGATGTCTTGACGAAGATTAATGGCAAGGTCATTAAGAGCTCTCTGGGTTTAACCCATGAGTTGTTTAAGTATAAGCCAGGTGACACCGTAACCGGCACAATTTTCCGCGAGAATAAGACAGTGGACGTTTCAATGGCACTTGTGGACATCAAGTCGCAGTGAACTCGTTCAGCAAAACTGAACATCGAGATTTCGGTGGGAGAGTCTACCCCCACCGAAGCAGAGCATGGAACTCCCGACGGACATGGAGGTCCTAGTGTCGCAGAAGAAATGGATGGCGGGAAGAGACCGACGGTCATGGACGACCTAG
>PKWS01000121.1:4642-6171 GCA_003132105.1 Desulfosporosinus sp. | reverse complement strand
TGTCGAGATGGCTAGATGTCGTATGGCGAGAAGCGACCACTTATAGAAGTAGGAGACTTGGATGTGGATATACGGGAAGGCACGGGGATGTTTACTGTATGTAAGAAAGGTTGATAATTGATGGATTACAAGCCCAATTCTAATTTCCTTAGAAATATTATCATGGAAGATCTAAAATTAGGTAAAGTTGATCACGTTATCACGCGGTTCCCTCCGGAACCCAACGGCTATTTACATATTGGTCATGCTAAATCTATCATTATAAACTTTGAACTGGCGGATGAATTCAAGGGTAAGACCCATCTGCGCTTTGATGACACAAATCCGGCTAAAGAAGACATGGAATACGTGGAAGCCATTAAGGAAGATATATTGTGGCTAGGGTATGAATGGGATGAATTGTTCTTTGCCTCAGATTATTTTGAGGAAATGTACAACCGCGCAGTCATACTTATTAAAAAAGGCAAAGCGTATGCTTGTGATTCCACCGCAGAGGAAATACGGCAAATGCGCGGATCGTTAACAGAAGCAGGCACGGGAAGCCCCTCTCGTGATCGAACGGTTGAAGAAAACCTGGCGTTGTTTGAGCGCATGCGTCAAGGGGAATTCAAAGATGGTGAAAAGGTATTACGTGCCAAAATTGACATGGCTTCACCCAATATAAATATGAGGGACCCTGTCCTTTACCGGATTACCCATGCGACCCATCAGAATACAGGAGACATTTGGTGTATCTATCCGATGTATGATTTTGCGCATCCTTTAGAAGATGCTATCGAAGGGGTCACACATTCGATCTGTACCTTAGAATTTGAGGATCATCGACCCTTGTACGATTGGGTCATACGGGAATGCGAGATGGAGAAGACCCCTCATCAATACGAATTCGCTCGGTTAAATATCACGGATACCGTAATGAGTAAGCGGAAGCTGAAGCAACTAGTTGATAACTTGGTCGTGGACGGATGGGATGATCCCCGTATGCCGACGATCTCGGGACTTCGGCGCAGAGGGTATACGGCAGAGGCCATACGCACCTTCGCTCGAGAAATAGGGGTGGCCAAGGCAGATAGTGTAGTCGACACTAAGATGCTTGAACATTTTATTAGAGAAGACCTGAAACTCAAAGCACCGAGAACGATGGCCGTGTTAAAGCCACTCAAGGTGGTTATAACGAACTATCCAAAAGATCAGGTGGAGATGTTAGACGCAGAAATTAATCCGGAAAATTCGGACATGGGTACCCGGCAAATTCCTTTCTCTCGAGAAATTTATATTGAGCAAGACGACTTTACTGAGAATCCGCCTGCTAAGTATCACAGGCTGTTCCCAGGAAATGAAGTCCGATTAAAAAACGCTTATTTCGTTAAATGTAATAATACAGTAAAAGATGAGTTTGGTAATGTTGTTGAACTGCACTGTACATATGATCCGGAGACCAAGAGTGGGTCAGGCTTCACAGGCAGAAAAGTCAAAGGGACGATTCACTGGGTCGATGCCTTACGAGCCATACCTGCAGAGTTCAGATT
>PKWS01000121.1:0-4628 GCA_003132105.1 Desulfosporosinus sp. | reverse complement strand
TTAAAGAAGCAAAAGCCCAGGATAAATTTCAATTCTTTAGACATGGGTACTTTAACGTCGATCCGTTGAATTCAACTCGAGACCAGCTCGTCTTTAACAGGATTGTTTCTTTGAAGAATACCTTCGAATTGCCGAAACCCAATTAAGAGACACCTATTAGAAAAATGTTTTTATCAGGAAATGTTATGGAATTGGTATTAAAATTGGAAAGAGACAAGTCCCACAAACATAAATGTGGCTTGTCTCTTTCTTTAAAGATTAATCGTTTAATTCAGGAGGGAATATGATGAAGCTTACAAGAGATTTCTATAAAAAATCTTCAATACAGCTAGCACAGGACCTACTTGGTAAGATATTTGTGAACATTATTGATGGAAAGAAGATCAGCTGTAGAATTGTCGAAGTGGAAGCGTATATGGGAATTGAAGATAAGGCGGCACATTCCTATGGGGGCAAAAGGACAAAGAGAACTGAAGTAATGTACGGAAAGCCGGGTCTTTTATATGTGTTTATCGTTTATGGTATGTATAACTGTGCCAATATTGTGGCCGCAGAAGTAGATGTACCTCAAGCGGTATTAATAAGGGCGGCAGAGCCTCTAGAGGGTATGGAGGAAATGGCTATTCGAAGGTTTAATAAACAATACTCAGAGCTTTCAGAGAAACAAAAAATAAACCTTACAAACGGACCTGGAAAGCTTTGTATTGCCATCGGCATAGATAGAACTGCAAATGGGAAAGATCTATGTTCGGATAATTTGTACTTAGAGGAAGATGGATATAAGCCAGAGGTAGTAACGAGTAAAAGAATTGGTATTGACTATGCAGAAGAGGCAGTAGATTTACTGTACAGATGCTATATTAAGGACAATAAATACGTATCGGTTCCGTAATATTGAATTGTTTTTGAAAAAGAGGAGGCCGTTTTTTTTCCCGGTCTCCTCTTTCTGTATTTTTTAGATCAAGACAGCGCCCTTGTTTGCGGAAGTAACTAACTTAGCATACCTCGCTAGATAACCGGATTTGACCTTGGGTTCGGGTCTTACCCAGGCTTGTCGGCGCTTTTCCAGTTTCTCCTCAGAGACCTGCAATTGAAGAGTACGTTTGGGGATATCGATGGAAATGAGGTCGCCATTTTCCACAAGGGCAATGGGTCCCCCTTCCATGGCTTCCGGACAGATATGGCCGATACACGCACCACGTGTGGCCCCGCTGAAACGACCGTCTGTGAGTAAAGCCACACGCAAGCCTATGCCGGTAATGATGGCGGTCGGATTGAGCATCTCTTTCATACCGGGGCCACCTTTAGGCCCTTCATAGCGGATCACAACGACTTCTCCGTCATGCACTTGTTTGTCTAATAGTGCTTTGAGCACCTCTTCTTCGGAGTTAAAAACGTGGGCTGGGCCTTCAAACACGAGCATATTGTTTTCAACGGCACTTTCTTTAACTATGGCTTTATCTGGTGCTAGGTTCCCAGAAAGCACCGCGATGCCCCCGGTTTTACGGTAGGGGTTTTCAACGGAATGAATGACATCAGAGAAAGTCGTCTGGGCGTTTTCCAAACGATCTCTGAGTGGTCCAGTAACGGTCAAAGCATCAGTATGAAGGACACCAGCCCTGTTCAGTTCATACATGACGGCATTAATACCGCCCGCTTCATTAAGGTCTTGAAGATGGTGAGTGCCTGAGGGACTGAGCTTAGTGATATAAGGAGTCTTAGCACTGATGGAATCAAAGAGAGAGAGAGGAATCTCAATACCGGCCTCATACGCAATCGCTGTGAGATGTAAAACCGTGTTTGAGGATCCCCCAATTCCCATATCTAGGGTTATGGCGTTTTCAAAGGCTTTTTGGGTCAAGATGTCCCGTGGTTTTATATCCTCTTTAACGAGATTAACGATTATAGAGCCAGATCGTTTAGCCAGCATTTTTCGTGCCCCAGAGTTCGCAGCAGGAATTGTCCCATTACCAGGGAGCGCCATGCCGAGAACCTCAGTTAAGCAATTCATCGTATTCGCAGTAAATAGACCTGCACAGGAGCCATAGCCAGGGCAAGCAGATTGCTCCATGGTGGCGAGTTCCGCTGCACTAATCTTTCCGGATTCATATTGGCCAGCCGCTTCAAACATCTGGCTAACACTGATGTTTTTTCCCTGATAGCGACCAGCTAACATGGGTCCACCACTGACAACTATACAAGGAATATTGATGCGTGCTGCAGCCATGAGCATGCCTGGAACGATTTTATCACAGTTAGGAATCAAGACCAGTCCGTCCAAGGCATGCGCTTGCGCGATTGCTTCTATTGAATCGGCGATAAGCTCACGACTGGGCAGAGAAAAGTTCATACCTTTATGACCCATGGCAATGCCATCGCAAATTCCAATGGCAGGCACTTCGATCGGAGTTCCACCCGCAGCCGCTACCCCTAATTTCGCTGCTTGGGCCAAATCCTTTAGGTGCCCGTGACCGGGGATGATCTCATTAAAAGCGTTAACAATCCCTATTAGGGGTTTCTCCAAATCTTCAGGGGTAAAGCCCATTGCATAAAAGAGAGCACGATGAGCTGCTTTTGTTGAACCCTTCTTGACTATATCACTGCGCAAAATGATTCCTCCCATTTATCTCTTTTCTACTTTTAAATAACAAGCGTCATGGTGTGATAATTATTATAGTACAAAGAGATAGAGTGTCAACCCAATGTACGAAGTTTAACTATTAATAACATTAGATAATGGCCTTAAGAATTTGACACATGTACTTGCTATGAATTGAAAAACTACCATTAAAGTTTACACCCTTTAAAGTAGTATAATTTTTATTGGAACTAATGTTATAGTTATGATATAAATAATCTATTAATTCAAATAGCAATAATAAATAGCGTTTGATGGAGGATTTCAATATGAACAAACTAATAGCATTGGTTGTTTTGATTTCAATAAGCATTTTGGTAACAGGATGTGGAAATAAACAAGTGAAAATTCAGCCTGTAAGTAATTCTCAATATAATATTACAACTCCAAACTCTGCTGGGTCTATATTAGAGTCTAATTATTCAAATTACAGTGGCAGTTGGGTAACTGAAAATAATTTAAAGGTTGATTTTAAATACGGTATTGTAGTTACAATAAGTGTAGATAAAGACGGCAACATACAAGGTGGAGTTAGTGACTCTACCGAAAATCTTACACATATCTCCAATGTTGATATTAAAGGTAAAATTCAAGATAACAAATTCATTTACAATTTTAATGGTGACAGTTGGGGACATAGTGGTACGATAAAATTGGATTTTAAAGAAAATAAAATAGTTTTAACAATTAACTATACCCCAAATAGTAGTAAAGACAACCTCTGGGGTATTGGCGAAGGTATTTTCACACTTATTAACAGTAACACTAAAGTTGATAGAACCTTAAATAATTTAAAAGATGGTGGATTACAGGTTATAGAAAACCAATGTTTTTCAGTTAATCTCGAAAATTATGGTAGCGTAAAATTAATTTCTGGAATTAAAAGAGAAGATTCTAATACTAATTTAAATTTTTATTTGGTTAATGACAAAAATAATGTTTTATATAAGTTTACTGATTTTTACGGAAACCAAAAAGGGATGTTTAATGATATTCGTGCAGTCTCCTTTGTGGATGTAAACAATGATGGTTTAAAGGATATAATTATTATAGCAGAGTATAGAACTCATATAAGTGGCTCCTCTTCAACGCCAGTTACCGTATGCAGTATATATTTTCAGAAGGGTAAAGAGTTTATAAACGATAAAAATTTTGATGATAGAATTAATAGCTCATCAAAAAATAAGGATATTATTACAGTATTAAAATATGCTAAAGACAATTTAATTAAATAAACATATAACATAAACTATTTTGTATATACCCACAAAATTTAGGCAGTGAATATTAATTATAGCTCTGTAGAAATCACACCTAATTGGGCCTTAGTCACAGAAATCAAATCGATGGGGCTCAGGAAGATCTGAAGCCCGCGTAACCCGGCACTAACTGCAATTTTATCATGGCTTTTAATGTCCGCGTCGATGAAGACAGGATAGTGCTTCTTCATTCCAATGGGTGAAACGCCACCCCGTATATAACCTGTCAGAGGTTGGACTTCCTTAAGGGAGACAAGCTCTACTTTTTTATTTCCGCTAAGGGAAGCTAAGCCTTTGAGATGGAGCTCGTGATCCCCCTGAATGCAAGCGATGATCACTCCAGTTTTGTCGCCTCGAGCAACTAATGTTTTATATACTTGCTCGATGGGTAGGCCTACCTTCTGGGCCACGTTAATCGCAGATAGATCAGATTCATCGGCGGTATATTCCTTTAATTCATAAGATGTTTTGCTCTTGTCAAGAATACGAGCAGCGTTCGTTTTATGAGACATGTTGCACCAACCTTCTATTTTAAATATGATATCTCTTTTATGGTATAAAAACCATAGTGGCATCTTTCCTCCTAAGTGAGTTGGATTCCCCAAGCATTTCGTTTCTATATTTATTAAGTAAAGGAAAGTATTGACAAACAAGCATGAGAAGATTTATACTGTGAAAGTGTTAATTAGCTCGAAAGGGGGTCGTGTTTTATGAAAGTTTTCGTAACCAAT
>PKWS01000251.1 GCA_003132105.1 Desulfosporosinus sp. | reverse complement strand
TGAACCCTACCGTGGAAGGGGAGGCAACTTCCTTATATTTGGCGCGCTTGCTAAAACCTTTGGGAATTAGGGTAACCCGGATAGCGCATGGCTTACCCGTAGGTGGAGATCTAGAATATGCCGATGAAGTAACCATAGCCAGGGCTTTAGAAGGACGACGCCAACTTTAAATATGGACAGCGCATAAGTGCAACTAATTTTTAAGACTCCTTGACTTACTTGAAGTTCTTCTTTGACTTTAGAGTGCATACTTATTTATGGACTAGCACCGGACGAGGAGGAGAATTCATGACCTTGATTTTTCTTGGTCTGTTCATTTTGCTTATAGGATTAGTTGTTCGTTCTGCACTCGGTAAGCCAAACATATTTTTGAAACTAATTATTCATATGTTAGGTGGAATTGTTGGACTCTGGTTGTTCGACTTTTTGCTAAGTATTCTGGGATATGCAATTCCTATTAATTTTTTTACAATAATTTTGGTGGGTCTTTTAGGGTTTCCAGGCGTTTTAGCTCTTGCCGTACTGCAGTTTTTAGGGATCTGATAATTGGATATGGGCTCTCTTCACCAAAATTTAATTCTTGACGGATGAAACAATTAAGGGATATACTGAGGCGTGCGTGGGGAACAATTCGGGTCTGACCTGAATTGGTTCCCTCAGTCTATTTTTATGGTTGGTTTTATGAAAATTCTATCTTTTAATTGCTCAATAACGATTTTCTGATCTTAATTTGGGTTTTGGGAATAGAAGGAGGTATTATCCTTTTTTATCCAATAATTAAAATTATCACAATTAGGAGGAAACATTAATGGCTAAAATGAAAACTATGGATGGCAACGAAGCGGCCGCTCACGCGTCATACGCGTTTACGGAAGTTACTGCAATTTTCCCTATCACCCCTTCTTCAACTATGGCTGAATTGGTGGATGAATGGGCTGCTCATGGAAGGAAAAACATTTTTGGGCAAACTGTCAAGGTAGTGGAGATGCAATCTGAGGCAGGTGCTGCTGGAGCAGTACATGGCTCACTTCAGGCTGGTGCGTTAACTACGACTTATACTGCTTCGCAAGGGTTACTTCTAATGATTCCCAACATGTATAAAATTGCTGGTGAGCTTCTGCCGTGCGTATTCCATGTTAGTGCACGTGCTTTGGCAACCCATGCACTTTCAATTTTCGGTGACCATCAGGACGTTATGTCCGTGCGGACGACGGGTTTTGCCCAGCTTTCTTCACATAACGTACAAGAAGCAATGGACATGGGCTTTATTGCTCACCTCGCAACGATCAAATCTCGTGTACCTTTCCTTCATTTCTTTGATGGATTCCGTACTTCTCATGAAATTCAAAAAATTGAAGTACCTGAGTATGAGGAAGTTGCAAAGCTTTTAGATATGGAAGCGGTTCAAGCCTTCCGTGATCGTTCCTTAAATCCTGAGCGTCCGGTTCTTCGCGGAACAGCTCAAAACCCAGACATCTACTTCCAAGGCCGTGAAGCTTCCAATCCTTTCTATGATGTGATACCTGACATGGTCGAACATTATATGCAAGAATACAAGGAACTTACCGGTCGCGAATATCACCCTTTCCAATATTATGGCGCAGAAGATGCAGAGTATGTCATCGTGGCTATGGGCTCGATTTGTGACACGATTGAGGAAACTATTGATTACCTCGTTGCCAAAGGGGAAAAAGTTGGGGTAGTTAAGGTTCATCTGTATCGTCCGTTCTCTAGTGATTACTTCTTTAAAGTGTTGCCTAAAACTGTTACGAAAGTTGCGGTTCTTGACCGTACCAAAGAACCCGGTGCCACGGGTGAACCTCTTTATCTAGATATTAAGGATATTTTCTATACTAACGATATTAGACCTGTGATCGTTGGCGGCCGTTATGGCTTAGGTTCTAAAGATACGACTCCTTCTCAAGTACTGGCTGTATACAAGAACCTCAAGGCTGAAAGCCCGAAAAATGGCTTTACCATAGGCATCGTGGATGATGTAACCTATACATCTTTAGTTGAAGACGAAATTATTGACACTGCTCCGGAAGGGACTATTTCCTGCAAATTCTGGGGCCTCGGTTCAGATGGCACTGTCGGTGCAAATAAACAAGCGATTAAGATTATCGGGGATCACACCAAGCTCTATGTACAAGCTTATTTCCAATACGACAGTAAGAAATCTGGCGGAATCACGGTTTCCCACCTCCGCTTTGGCAAGAAAGAAATTAAATCACCTTATTATGTTACGGGCACGAATTATATCGCTTGCTCTAACCAGACCTATGTTAACAAATATGATCTTTTAAAAGGTCTAAAAAAGAATGGCATTTTTGTATTGAACTGCCAGTGGACAGCCGAAGAATTGGATGAAAAACTTCCGACTGCCATGAAGCAATTCCTTGCGAAAAACCAAGTCAAATTTTATATCATTGATGCGATAGCTATTGCTGGTAAAATCGGACTCGGTTCCCGCACTAACATGATCATGCAAGCCGCTTTCTTCAAGCTCGCTAACGTCATTCCAGTCGAAGAGGCCATTGACTATCTAAAAGCTTCTGTCGTGAAGTCCTATGGTAAAAAGGGCCAAAA
>PKWS01000323.1:38645-38864 GCA_003132105.1 Desulfosporosinus sp. | reverse complement strand
TTGATTGCCATTAAGAACAACCATATTGGCATTGTAGGTCAATAAACCAGTTAGAGTCCAATTATCAGCCAATGTAAAAGTATCATTCGCGGCGAAGATTAAAGAACCAGGGAAAGTTACTCCTGCTGATGTCATTGTAGACGCACGAGCCATTACCAGCGACCCTGTTCCAGTAATATTCATGCCAGCAATTTGTTTGTAAACTCCGTATACAGTCAA
>PKWS01000323.1:32581-38627 GCA_003132105.1 Desulfosporosinus sp. | reverse complement strand
GAGGCTGTCGGCACAACCCCCTCAACCCATGTGCCGGTTGCCGAGTAATTGCCGCCGCTATTGCTTATTGTTCTGGTTGCCATTTATTCAGCTCCTAAAATCCGAATAAAAATCTAAATATTCATAAAAATACTATGCTTGGAGAAGTACGTGCTAAATTTCCAATATAGTTTGGATTTATATAATATTTAATTAAAATGTGAAGCCGTGTGCTCTAAGTGCGGCAGAAATATTCTTGAACGGTACTGACCCTAAACTAACAGCCGGAGTACCTCCGCTTGAAACTGCGATAGGGGATACTCCGGTAACTGCTGTTATACCGCCGCCACTACCGGCATGGGAGGAGATTGTGCCATTGGATATAGTAATACTACTACCATCTACCATGACCTTTCCTGGAGTGGCGGTAGAGGCAAAAGGGATGTTTTTACCTTGAGTAGTACCCATATCGCCAAGACTCCAGGCAAACCCTGGTAAAAATATTATCATTATACTAAGAATGATAGATCTCATAATTACATCCCCTGCATATAAACAGCAGTTGTACTAGTATTCACAATGTTGAGTGATAGAATACCGGGATTAGCCACCATTATTATTGTCTCAATACCAGCTTTTACAAGGAAAGTCTTAGTAGAATCTGAATTGAAATAATAAGTTATATCAGATAGCGCCAAGATCTTTACTGCGACGGTGTTAACTGTACGTATTGTAATTAATGCAGCGCTAGAAGGAACTAAAGATTGAGTTGGGTCTGGAACAAAATCTACTACTGTTATACCATTAATAGCTGCAAGCTTTTTACTCATTTTGGACTCCTATGAATTTTGATAAGGTATTATATACACTTAACCAGCTAATTCGGAATTATAATTACATCTAGGGCATTTACCTACAGCTCTAGGATACATTTCATGGGTAGGGCAATGATTATATTGGTATTTATTTAACTCCTGTCTAACCTCAGAAGTTGATACCCTAGAATCAATTCCAGCCAGATTCTGAATCTTATTCAGAATCTCTACTCTTGCAATATTTTGTCCTTTCATAAAGGCCGTATTATCAACAGGGCCCACTGGCTTCTTTTCAGGGCAAGACTGATAAAGATGACCTATCTTTCCGCATTTAGTACAGACTTGGGGACGAGCCGCATAACAAGATCCATTTTTAACTTTTTCTTTCATCTTATAATCTCCCAATTAGTATGTTATCAGCTTCTGAACTATTTTAGGTGGATCGACAATCGGATCTGCCCAGCATCTACAAAGTATTTCCCCCCCAGGAGCTAATTTAGACCAAGCTGATGGTCTCTTCTTCCATGTCTGTCCTTTATCATCACTATAAACCGAGTTATCAGACCATTTGCAATACATACCTTCAAGATCCCAATGATCACCATGGGCTTTATTTCCCACAGGCGATACTCCGCTGGGATTGCCTACCACAGCCATATCAAGAACACACCTCCAAACGTACATCTCTATTCCAACAGCCTGCTGTCTATGAGCATTAAGCGCTGCTGTGAGACGGCTTGTTTGATCACGGGCTATCATTTTAGATCGCCGATATGATGTAAACCCCAACTGTTGAATCTCCCCAAGTAAAGATCTACCTTCAGAAAGAGGTACCCCCGAGAAGTTGTCAGCTACAGCCCGCGCTATCTGGCCTAGATACTCTGACGGAATGCTAGTAATCGTCTGAACTGAACGCAATGTAGCTGCAGCCATAGCTTCTGAAACGTCAGGCTGAGTTAATACCGCAGATAGATCAATCCCAAGGCTAGAGGTCATTGATCTGACAATAGCGTTTTGGACTTCCCTGTTAACTCCTGCTTTCCACATGTCTATTATTCCAGGAGCTAGGCCAGCATATTGGGTACGGGTAAGTAACAGAGCGCGTTCCAGTTCGTCTGTGATGGCTTGGATACTAGCGCCAGACCTAACCAAATATTGAATCCTCTCTGTAGCTGGCAGAAGTATATCTCTCCACAATAAGGACATAGCTTGGCGAAGTTTAGACTCTTGCAGTCGGTTAGGTTTGACCGGTCTACTCCTACGAGGGCGCCGCTTAGCTAGCTTGGCTAGTTCTTTGTCTGTGGGCAGGAAAGCCATTTATTTTGACTCTACAGGTTCCGATTCATGTTCCATCTTTTCTAGTTCAGAATAATAATCTTTCTTTTCAGTCATGTGAGCCATTACTATTCGCATTACTTTCTCCGGCTCACCTTTAGTTATATCTGCATGTTCCTGTTCAACTACATAACCAGCTTTTATTTCATTTAGATCAAAGGCATCTGGATCGTAATCTATTTCTTTGACTAGATGTTTAAGCATAAAGTCGGAAAGATCATTCTGGATTTTGGCCATATTCTTTAGCCGTTGTAGGCTGGACTTCTGATCACCACTTGTCCCACCGGGAAAAGACCGCTTACCTGGATCTTCCTCTTCATCTCGCTGCTTATTAAAAGGATTGTCCCTAGAATCATTTGTAGAAGGTGTTTTTCCTTCGAGGCTACTACCACTATTAGGAAGATCCAAGTGCCTGCTAAGGGCATCTTGAGCGCTCTGTAGTAATTCCAGGTCGGACTTCTCCAACTTAGTGGCCAGAATTCCTCTAGCATTAATTTCCCCAATAGCAGCCTCTTCACCCATGAGTGCTGCATCTACTAATTGAAGTACATTGGCAATAGTCAAACCTGCTCGCTCTGCTTCCTCTTTTGCTGTCTCATTCCAGAGTGGTGGCCATTCAATTTCTAATTTTTTTCTCTCATTTTCCCAGTTTGGTATTTCAGCGTATCCTATTACATCACATAGCCGTATAAACTGGGGTGTAATGCGTTCAGATTGATAAGCATCTATTTGGTTATAATAGTTTTCAAGCCCCGATCTATCATCTGTAGAGAGACCGCCTGGAGCTTGTCCTAAGAAACGACTAGCAGGAATGTCCGACGCCGCAGAAAGAACTTGAAGATACATTAGAAGTAATTCAGGTATTGAACCGAATTGCTGGTTAAATGATTCGACTTTAACTTTATCTCCAGCTAAAAAGGTTGCCCTATAAACAGATAAATCATTAATCATCTGCTCAAGTTGTTTTACTTTGGCTTGTCCTGGGGCAGTTCCACCTATCTCCTGAAGCATATCGATAGTAGCTATAATGGCCCCAGTCATCTGCACCATTTGATAAGCTGCTTGCCTAGTCCCGCATGCCATAACTACATCATCAAACAAACAACCAATAACACTATTTCCAAAGCCAGCCAGATTAGCTCTATAGTTAGTCAGTGCAAAATCGTTGCAATCAAATAATGGAGATCCATCCCATATAAGACATCTTGAGACATGAACTTCGATATTATTTACATAGAATGAAGATGGTCTCATATAACTTGCAGACAATGGATCTGTTGACCAATTCATCCTAGAGATTCTAGATATAGGAATAGAATTCATAAATAACAGTTTTTTACCTTCGGTTGGATGGTATGGCTGAGATGAATCATCATTATCAGCTTCCAACCCCATAAATTGAAGACAACCGCCTAACAAGCGTTCCAGTTTAAGTGCTCTTTTAGTAACCGGTATCCACTGCAGCTTATCTAATTTTTTCTTTAGGATAGTACCGGCTTCATCTGAAATTCCTTTTAGCGTAGGCGGTTTACGTAGAGCGTCATCTACTGGGATATTGACTATCTTTCGAGTTTCCCACGAAGTCTGGTACATCAACGCATACTCGCGCCATCTTTCTAGCGGATTTGTAAAAGTTTCGGGGTTATTTGAATAAAATGGCACACTAGCAGCAGCTGCTCTATCTCCTCGTCCTCCAGCTCCTGCTGAAGTGATCCTCATATTTTTAACCCTCTGAAGCTTGGCTTTAGAGCGTACTACCGATCCGAGGTTTTCGTGGGTATTTTGATTAGATCTTTTAATCAAAGCCGTCTCCTCTAAACTACAAAAGAAAAGCCGAGTCACCCCTAGATGGGTGACTCGGCTTCCTATAATCCTGTTTAGCACTCTAAATAATCTTAAATATTATATCAAATTCTGGTTAAAAAGTAAACCTTTTAGTTCACTCTCCTATCACCATAATCATTGGGCTATTTCCCGCAGACCCGGATTTGCTCTTAGCTGATCCTGTTCCTTTATCAAGAGACCCGCATCGGCTATCAGTTTCTGAATACCCAATGTTCGGATCAAGATGAAAACATTCACCCTTATAACAATGTATGCACGTGCTCATTGAACATTCAATATTGTCTTTAATAATCATTTCAATTCCTCCAACATCTTCTTTAGATCTTCTTCATAGAAGAAAACCGGAGCAAATAATGGCTGACCGACATTCTCCTCTCCATTAGGGCCATCCTCCCAGCCCACTATTTCAGTTCCTATATAGCAGGGAAACTTCTTTGGTTCAGTACGTTTTGCATAAGAGTCTTCATCTTCATTATCAAGATCGCAAACTTCCATTTCCCAATCAAGCCATGCATTGTAATCAAGCAATAATGTCAGGCATTCCATCAATTATCTCCTTTTCTTCCTTATGGGCCACCCATTTGGCTTTACATTTACTACAATGATATGTAAGGGATTCTAGCCCTGAATTAGCGCAATATATTAATGCACCACCACAATCTGGGTCTGGGCATAAAACTTTCATATCACGGCCCCATACAAAGCATCATGAATAGATACAGCATAACCGGCAATTCGTTCGGCCTGGTCTCTACCGTTAATAATTCTGCGAGCATTAACATAATCACAAGAGTCATCATCAATGAACCTATGCAGGTTAACCCCAGTAAAATCTCCGCACCGCATGCCTATACTCATAATCTTATAAGCATGTTCTGGAACTAAGGCCAGATCTGGATCATCCAGCAAATTAACTCCAAGTAGCTGAGACATTAGCTTGTAATTATCTTCCCAGGTCAACTGGACATATCCACGCCCGTAATAGATCTGGCCATTAGCCGCAGGTTTCCCATACGGATGGCCATCACCCCGACCATATTCAGCTATAGGAAAGTATGTATGGCCTGTCTCCCAAAGAGCAGTAGCCAACAAGTATGCCCCCCATCGTAGGTCGTTAATACAAGGATCGGCCTCTATAAAAGAGAGTAATTGATTAACTCCCATTGTAGTTGCTGAGTTAAGTTTTGGAAGGACTAATGACTTTGCATAAGCATCCAAAAACAGGGTATGATTTATATGATGCATAATACCTCCTTTACAATCCGTATCCTCGTATATACTGAAAGCTCCAACAATAACAAGAAGTACAAAGACTCTCATCAAAGCGTTGATAATGATTTAATGGATTTACTGGCTCATTACATACTCGGCAAAGAACCTTTGGGGACTTCGAGGGACCATCAGCCCAAATCCGCTTGCTCCATTCCGTTTCTTTCCACTTTTCTATTAACTTGGCCATGGTTAACCTCCCAAGCTGGGCAACCCTTAACTTGCCAGCACCGAATCCCGCTATCACTATCTATCCCTGGACAGCCAGCTTCCCGACATTCTTGTGCAGTCAATATTAAATCTCCTTATATTTATCCTTCTCCGCCCAGCCATTCGTCTCCGCTGGGCCTATAACCTTCTGAGTGAATTCATCCTCAATACAAGTTAAACAGTGACTACCAACTAATTCCCATTTATAGGTACAATCTGCACAGAATGTCACGTCTATTGCTGATGGCAATAAATCTTTGAGTTTCATAGGTAGCTCCTTTTCTCTTAATCCTGTTTTTGACGGGTTAGCTTAATTAAATTGTGGTTTGTGGCCCAGATTAGAATCTTACTGCGGTAGGAGGTAAAAAGCTGGGCACCTTTACTGGAGAATCCTTCAATCATGCCAGCAGCTCTTCCCATATTTATAATATACCACAAATTTATAATCGCGAACCAATTTTAATATTAATTTTTAGCCGATAATTTTAATCTTTAATCATGTGAAAAAAGGCGTCCACTCCTGACGAATCCGCTCTATCCCCCCTAGCGGGGAAGGCCAGACCCAATTATCTATCATTTTAGATATGCCTCCA
>PKWS01000323.1:0-32540 GCA_003132105.1 Desulfosporosinus sp. | reverse complement strand
TATTCACTGGGAATATCATTTTTTCTCCTTATCCTACGCCCCCGCCCCTCTTCTGCCAAACCATTAATGCTAGAGTTAACGCATTAGTGGCAAGACCTTCTATTTCTTGCATAGCTATACATGGGCCAACTGGAATATATACCCTACCGTCATGCAGATGAACTGAAGCTTGCTTTGCCCTCCAGGATGGATCATTCATGCTCAAATCTTCTTGATCCCATTCCCTTGCAGGTATACCTTTTGCGCGTAGAGTTTTGATCAATGTAGATCCAATTGATTTACTCTCACACCATAACTCACTAGCTGCTTTAACATAACTGCCAAACTGGGCACATTCCTCCCAGAATTTAGCTATCTCATCCATGATCTCAGGTAATAGGCCAAAACAGCCTGCCTCTTTTAACAGGAATATCTTACTATAGCCACCAACACCCCATAATTGGAATACGGCCCGTAGTTCAGCAGCTCCTTCTGTTGTTTCATCAACGGTTACAATGACGTACTTGATTGAAATGGCTCGTTCCGTGGCTTCTGTCTCAGTCCATCTACGCCACCAGTTACCAGGCAACTTAACAGCGCCTCGAATGAGTGGGCCTATAGCGTAACGTATAGAATCCATTATATGATCATGGCCTTTCTTTAGTTTAGGCAATACTTCTTGACTATTCTTATCTATCTCATAGGACCATAACCGAGCTTCTTCCAGTGCTGATTCACATCTCGGGTGGATTACAATCTGATCAAATTCACCACGTAGGTATGAAACTCCATCTTCTACTGATCCTGGCCATTTCTCACACGGTATCATTAACGGATGACCATGCCTGCGACAATGGCTGATAGTTTCTGGCCTGGCACAGTCTGCCCTATTTACTTGCCTAGCTGCATCGGGCATTTGATTCAACCATTCAGATAGATCATCATTCTCCACACCATAGCCATAATAACCATATTCTATATATAATCGTCTTTGGAATACCCAGCATCGGCTATGAGCTGATGGATCACTAGAGAATCCCCAGTCAGTTCCATCATATGGGCCATCCCATGTGTCTGGATCGGGTTCGAACCATTGCTTCACATATTTATCTCGAAGTACTTGAGCTGCAGACATCTTTCTGGGCTTACCTTCCCACACATGAAGATAAGCATCATAATCAGTGGCCTCAAGATGGTCCTTCTGCATGATAAGATTACTTGGCATCCATGGATTATCACGCCAAGAAGTCATACATATCCAGGCTCCGGGCGGCGGCTTCCATCCTGATCTAGGCGGATCTCCTCCTACAAATTTAACATATGTTTCGTCAGTCTCATCATCTGGATTGAATGAACACCAGATCTCAGGATCTACCCACCGACCATTTAATCTTCGTTCTTCCGGCGTGAACTTAGTACCTATGGGCCAGAACTGGCAGGGTAATAGCCAAGGTGTTCTCATCGTAGGTTCAAGGAACTCCCACGATGATTTAGATACACCTTCGGCTTCTTCTACCCAAGCTATATTTAAAGCTGCTGTGGATTTAATCGAGGAGCTATTGGATTTAAGACCAGTGAAGATGAAGAATGTACCATTATTTATACCCCGGATCTCATTATCCAGGATGCGATAATAATCATCAAGCCCAGCACGAACTATAGCATCGGCTAGTTCCTGATGTACTGAATCTTTAAGAGACTTTTGGATCTCTCTGCAACAAATTACTCTGATAGATGTAGCAGCGCCCAGGATTACCAAAGCCTGGGCGATGTTTCTTGTTTTAAGTCCTCCACGGCCACCCCATACAACTTTATAAAGATGCGGCTCAAAAAGTGGGGCCAATATTAAAGGAAACTGGATTTTGGGGTAAGGGCTACTCATATTCTGCAAACTACAATAGCCCGGCGGTTCTCTGTCCCGAGCTGAGCGAATCGAAGCATTAAATTGTCAAAGAACAAACTACAGGTATAACTATGATGCTTAAATACACATACTGCAATGTACTTACCATGCTGCCACTGCTTCACTGGGAATATCATTTTAGATATACCTCCAGCAGTGTAACCTTGTCCTTCACTGGGAATATCATTTTAGATATACCTCCAGCAGTGTAACCTTGTCCTTCACTTATTTTCCCTAAGATACCGCGGATCTGAAAAATGCCCACTAACCGTAATACTCTCAGTAAAGTACGGCTGAGACGGCCCAGGGCCATTATTCCAAAATTGCTGGCCACCGGTCGCGCTAACATCAAAACCTGTCATTTTATAAGGAAATGAGGAGCATCCGATCATAACCTGAAGGATTATATATATTAAGAACATCCAGGCTAGGGATTGAATAATCTCCCAGATAACCGCCAACATGGTTCTCATTTTGTGATACAAAAAACAAAAATTGCAAAGGCCGACATAAAAACAAACAAAAAAATTAATCCTGCATGTTCTGATAATATGTGCATATCAAGCTCCAAATTTGCGGTTTAAAGGCCGTTTGATTTTTAGTAGTATACTTTTCTTACCTTACTATCATTCGGCCCTTCCTGCTATACCCTTGCTCTTTGATCCTACAATTCTATCGGTACAACCTTGTCTATGATAGCCAGATAATCAGAAGGGGCAAATAGGCGATCAAATGTCATGCCGCAAGCCTCATCGCAATGCTGACAAAACCCAGAGCATACCGACTGAACAGAATCGGGATGAATATGGATATTAGTTAGATCGGATAGAGCTACTAGGCCAAGTGTTGAATTACCGTAATGCTGCAAAGCTGGAGTGATTCTAAACTCATTGATCATGAAGAATGTACCCATCGGGTTATCACGTACAATATGAGGAGCTGGGGCAAAGAAACAAAGCCCATCATATTCCTTTAGCCGGGCTACAGCTCGAAGATCCCGATACCCCCCTACATCCCACATTTCTGCTACGTTAAGTTGCCCTTGTTCCCAAAAGAACTTAGCAATATGAGAATAAACTCCAAATTTACTTACCCACTTGGAGTCAGTAACTTTAGCTAACCACTCAATACCGGCTGACATGACACTATGCCCACGAAATAAGGCATAGTCTCCTGTCTGAATCTCAGGAAGTAGAGCATTAATGTTCATTTGTTCCCCTTTACCTTATAGTTTATCTTCTTAATCCTTTTCTTTATCTTCTTCATCTTTTTCATCTTCTTCATCTTTTTCATCTTCTTCATCTTCTTCATCATCCCCGACTATTTCCCATGTTTCGGCTGGGGTTAATTCAATCTCTTTCGTAATTTTTAGTGGCCCATTGTTAGAAAGTTCTTGGCTCTGGACACATCCTCCGCTTACCATCTCCACTGTTAGACCTACCCTAGTATGAATATTATCCGAGTCTTGAAATTCTATTGATTTTAATTTGGGAAAACTGTATGAGGCTACTTCTTCATACATTCGAGCGCGAATCTTGTTCTCTATTGGGACAAATTGAGGTGGATCATATGGCAGCTGAGTTAGCGGATCGAATAGCTGCATCAGTCCGGTATGAGCCATCCTAGCCATTTCTTCAATAGGATTCCAGCCGACGAACACGGCTCTATCGAATGCGGCTCGAACTTGATATATATCCTTGTTCTTACCGCCCTTCTTACGCCCACCTCCCCATGATCTGGGGTTAAGGTGAGTACCATCTGAATTGTGACATCCCTGGGTCATAATAATAAATATTATAAACCTTTCTGGAGGAAAAAACTATTATTAAATTTTTATCTAGCGGAAAATTAAAATTGTGACCGGCAGTCAGAATTGGCTCCAAGTCAAATATGGCCGGCAGTCAGAAATTTACTTAAATTATTTAATCCCCTATATAGAGAGATATTCGTAATTAATTAAAGGTTAAACCAAATAATTATTATCAGGATTATTATTTAATTATTTAATTATTTCCGCCCTGTATAGTGGAAAGTGTAGTTATTAAGGTTTTTGCCTGATTTCCCAGCTTCCCTAGTTCCGGAGTAAAGAATAACTCTAACCCGTCACCTGATTCCCTAGTTCCGGAGTAAAGAATAACTCTAACCCGTCACCTGATTCCCTAGTTCCGTTAAAAGCCTTTCTAAGCCCTCAATGGCCGATTCTGTAACCTGCATTTTGCGCCCCCTAAAATAATTTATAAATTATTGTTGACAACCAAAATCTCTGCCTGCAAGGAATTCACGCAAGGTGTATTCAGACTTGCACCACATGCCGCTAAAAAGTTCTCATTTTTAAATTTCCTCAATTGTGTAAGAAGTCACATGTCCTACCTTATTCATACCTTCAGCAAAATTCACAGCCTCTTGATAAGTCTTAAACATTTTACCAAAATAACAACCGTTCATTCTCAAATAATAACCTTTCATTTTGTTATCCCTCCCTAGTTTGTCCGATACTAGGAAACGGTTTTATTTAAAAGTCTGAAAGCCTGTTGATAACATCGGAAACATTCACGTAACCGTCAAGCTCGTTACCGCAGCGAAACTTTGAAGAATTAACGTAGCGGCGAAGCTCGTTCTACCCTCCTTCGCCCCACCGCCCCTCTCGATCCCGATATGTCCCAAAGCATCAGAGTTTTGGGGGGAGGCAGGGCTGTTGAATTAATCAGCCAAGAAACCAAGAAAAGGTTGCCTTAATTATTGGCAAAGTGACCTCATGGCAAAACAACCACTTCGCCCAGGAGGGAAACCAGAAAAAAAGTTGCAGGTGGTCCAAAACCATCCGCCGTGGATGTGATAGCCAACCATGGCCGTAAGTAAGCCGCATATTGGGTAGAGTATTGGGTAGTAGAGTATTTTCACAGTTTCACCCCCCAGAATCCCCGGTCAATATCGAAGCCAGACGGGGCAGATGTTATGAGTTTACTTTTTAAGAATTTGAGATAATCGTCCATCACGCCACCTTCCTTGCCAACCAGTAATATAAATATAAGTTTTAGTTAACTTTACATAAGCCTAAGAAAAGAGTATAATAATTATAATTTTGCATACAGCTTAACCATATTGGAGGTCCTAAATGCCTCAACGAATTATTGATATTTCAAAAGAAGCAGGTGTTAGAGTAGCTGAAATTTGTAATAGCTTGCATATATCTCGGAATGAATGCTTTGAACAATTAATTATGAATTTTCCTTTACCTCAACTACTTCCTGATACCCTCAAATTTAAGCTTAGAGAAGATCGTAAGTTTATGCCATATTTTCTCAAAGCATTTCGTCGTAAACAAATGAACTTTGATAGTTTTGGTAAAACTTTAGGTATTACTGGAATATGGAATGCCACTAAGTTTAAAAATCTTATTTACAGGTATGATAAAGATCCATACGGTTGCTCTGATAATACAATAGATATAATAAAAGTATTAATTAAATTTGCAAATGACGAAGATTATCAGCAAGGTTTTCATGAAGGTTTTAATGCTAAAAAATAACACTCCTTCATCTGGGCTACAGCATTATCTACCAGGCTATTCTCAGTTATTCCAGTTAACTCCTCGCCATGGACTACTTTCGCCTTAATTCCTAGTATTAATATTGCAACTAATATAACTGCTGTCATTAATATTGCCACTATATCTTCCCATTTCATAGTCACTTCTCCTTATGTAATAGGGACTCAAAAGGCCAAGGCCAACCACAACTGCATCTTCCGGTGTGATGATCCCAGGTATGCTCTGCTTTAACAAATAAAACAATTTGTGGCAGTCTAATTCCCAGTTTGGATGCTCTTTCTACTATTTCCTGGGAATATCTGACTTCTTTTGTTATTATCGATGCATCTGGCTGTTGATCCGGGTCGTCAACAAAATAATTATTATTCCCTATCTCTAGTATTGATGCCTCACATACTGAGCATACATATAGATCGGCATAGGATCTTTCATCTTTAGCATGGATACGTCCATCATTAAAACTCAATCCTGATTTTAATAGCTTGAGTCTTGTCCCATCTCTTCCGCATATTGGCATTATTTGTATCTCCTTTTAAAAATTCATAGACTCTTACTTTAAAAACTCTACCTATGTTTCTCTACACATAGATGCCCCATGTATCTTCAGCATCCTCTCTTTAGCAGCTTCGATCCCAAGATGTTCAGCCAGGTGAACTTTCTCTACATTCTCAAGCCTAAGCATTCCCTCAGCCATCCAGTATTCTGCAGCCTTTAAAGCATGAGTCCCGGCACATATTGGATCACATACAGAGCAACTTTTAAAGGTGTTACACCCATCGCCTTTAGGGTCTGGAAGCTGTTCCAATGATACATGTATAAGGTCTAACCCCGTCCGAAGATGTGCAATTGCAACTCGGGTTTCATTTCTACGCTCTTTCACTTTATTTCTCCTTTATCTATTTGTAAACCCAAATCATCAACCATATAACAGCTCCACCCCAAAGAATAGCAGCTATTGTTGATACAACAACTGCAATTTTATCCTGAGTTTTCTTATTAAAATAGCTATTAGTCATGAATTTTCCTCCACCTTTCTTCCTTCTCTGTCTGTTCATGAGTGTGATAAAAACAGTCTGGATTAGGGCAATACTTCGGCACATATTTTTCAAAGGCTTCATCCCATACCGAATGCGAAAGGATATGCCAACAATCCTTATTCCGGCATATTGTGTTTAGAGTAACCGGGCATTTATCCATTTCGCAAGGCAAAAGATAAAATTCACACACCTTGCGTCTCGGATCGGATGGGCTATATTTCATGGGCGCTCCTTTTCTATAATCCTAGCATCCCTAGTATCCGCTCATTGCCGCTCAGCCTCGCTCAGAAGAGAGAGCAGCTTCTCTTCCAGGTTAGTTACCTGCCGCTGCAGTTTCTCATTCTCGTCAGCGAGGGTGGTTATCGTCGCAGCAGCCGCCTTGAAGGTCGAACCTTCCACCTTGGCATGGCTAACCGACTTCAGGGTATCGAACAGGAGATTGTCCCAGTAGTTGAACGCCTGAGCAATCTTGTCTGTGGTGAGGTCAAGCGGATCGCCTGAGTCGCAACCGCCGCCGTCGATCTGGGCGTCTGGAGCAAGGTCGCAAGCCAGCTTGTAAATCGTGTCCTGCCAGCGGCCCATTTCCTCATCCGTGATGGTTGGCCGACCTTCTACCCGGCGCTGAATCTCATCCCAAGCCGGTTCGTACTCGGGCCAGTCTGATTCAATGACCAGGCATTCAAGAGGGGCTTTACCTCCGAGCTTACGGTATAGGCCGATCGTCTTCTCAGTGTTTTCAAGGTGGTATCTAGCGGCGTCAAACCCAACCAGGTCGGAAGTCTTAAACACGAAGTAATTGCGTTCTCTCTGAAATGACATGTGTTCCTCCTAGGAGTGTAAATGCTGAATATCTATGGTTTGTATACTAGCCTTTAACTTTCACCCCCTTTCTCACCCCCTTCTAATGCCGCTAAGCTTTTGACCTTCTATACTCTGTTGGCCGGTGGATACTCTAGTGTAGCCATAAATCATTTCTTACGCGCCTTTATAAAAGCTTGGTGGAGGTTTGTAATTTTTATTTCTGTTGCGTTAGGGATACCAAGGAAAGGCTTAATATCAAAAGGGGCATTCTCTAATAGCCTTTTCCCCAATTCGTAGAATAATACCATATTGAGGTCTTGTCTTTTTACTTCGCAGATTTTATCAAACACATAAACAGGCGCGTCTAACAATCCAAAATAACCAGTATGAAAATTACCACAATTCCAGTTACCTGTATTCTGGTCGCCTGTATTCCGGTGGCCTGTATTCTGGTTACCTGTATTCTGGTGGCCTGTATTCCGGTGGCCTGTATTCAGGTGGCCTATATTCCGTTCGCCTGTATTCCAGTTACCTGTATTCCAGTTACCTGTATTCTGGTCGCCTATATTCCGTTCGCCTGTATTCCAGTTACCTGTATTCCAGTTACCTGTATTCTGGTCGCCTGTATTCTGGTCGCCTGTATTCTGGCAGCCTGTATTCCGGTGGCCTGTATTCTGGTTACCTGTAGGCGTTATTTCTTCAACAAATTCTATCTCCTTACAAACCATCTTTAAATCTGCTCCCGGAGTTTTATCCAATTTCAAAACTCCGTAGGCTCTTACTTTAAAAACTCTACCTATATTTTTATATACATAAACACCTGAAGGATATAAGCAGAAGTGGAAACCATACTCGCACAAATCTAAAGGCCTGTTTTCTTCTACCAATTGATGTCGTTTACCAAGTTCATACTGGTAAGGTATACCGTCTGGGCAACAAACCATATTTTCATCTGTTAACTTATAACCGTCTATTGGCCCTTCTATTAAGTCTTGGCTCATTTTATTTCCCCTTTTAATTTGGCATAGACCATCTCAACTTGTAATCCGGAATTATATCGAACATAATAGCAGGCCCGTTTGCCATCAGATCTTACCATCAAATGATTTGGACACCATTGAGACCCAAAAGGTTGTGAGGTAATATCCTCATATATTGCTCCACAACCTTCGCATTTTACCACAGGTGTAAACCATCCGAGAAAATACTTTCCCCACACCCCAGTCCAATATCTTACCCATACTCCTGTTACCCAACCAACCAGCTTTACCATTCTTCTCCTCCTTCTATTGAACTATGTTTCTGTATTATTCGCATGAGCATTGTAATAATCTGGTCCTCAGCCTTTTCTTTTGGCAATGATGATTTTAGCCCATAAAGACACCCTAAGGAAAAATAGAATAGTTTTGGATCTAGTGTAAAGTATCGGCATGCCTTATTAATATTAGTAATCATATTAATCCTCCATTAACTTATCCCATTCGATATTTTCCCACCGAATTAGATTTAGATAAGTATTATCACAGAATAGACAATAAGAACTATGAAATTGAGGAGTATTACTCCATTCTTCAGGAGTATTAGTCCATTCTTCACTCCACTGTTCCTGAAATTCCTTATACATGTTTAACTCCTTCCTGTTCTCTTAGAAAATAATCCCTTAACCATTTCCATTAACATCATTACTGGAAGTGAAAGCTGACTAACAACAACTATCAAAGCGAATAAGCAGAATATGACTGTTAATATACTTAACATGGTATTTCTCCTTTTTCTTCCTGATTAGAATCCTATCCCTGGCTTAAATTCTTTATGGTTTGGACAATTAAACATAGCATCATGATATGGACTATAGCCGCAGGTACATTCTTCCCTTTTGCTATCCCATACATGATCTTCTGATTCCAGCCTTGGTGTAGTTCCCCGCAAGGTAGCTAGAACACGAAAAAATACTTCAGTAAGATCCTTACCTTGGCTATCGTAGACCCTGTCTATATTGTAAGCCAGCAGCAATAAAGTCTGGAGATGCTTCTGATGCTCCCTGCAAGTCCTATTTTTCACGGGCACCCTCCTTATCAATTCTTTAATCCTCAACTACAAGATAATCATATCACAAAAATCTACAGTAAAGGCCAATTTTAATATTAATTTTACATAGAAACTATTTCTATTTGCTGTTTAATCCCATTCCTTCGGATTATCTTTATACCTATTTACAATACGCCCGCAGTCCCAACATTCATATTCATTTTCCCACATATCATAATTCATCTCAGCTCCACAGTCTGGGCAGTTCATAGCGCGTTTCCTTCCATCTTCTTCCAGATCTCTAAATCTTCGGCTGTGTATGTATCTCCGCAATTCTCACAGACATATTCTTTCTGATTAGGAAATTCCCTATTTTCTAGCTTACCTTGGCACCTGGGGCAATTCATTTTTACCTCCATCTAATCTATTTTAGTAACTATCCTTAGCCATTCTTGCCAATTGCACCGCTTATTCCAATATCCTTTTGCAAAGTGCTCCCAGTCTAAAGTAACTAGTTCTCCTATATACTGAGCATTTTTCCAGTCAAATAAAAAATACTCTGTTCCGGTCTGAACAAAAAGCCATGCTAATCCACTACACTCTCCCCGCCTCTTCAACCAATTTCTTTGATCATTAGAAAAATGGGGAATCTTAACAGAAGTAGTGGGCTTAACAGGGAACTTCTCTAGATATTTAATTTCCACCCATGCTTCGATTCCTTTATAGCATAGATTAATATCTGGGGTTCCCAGCCCAATAGGATTTTCAAACCTTTCCATGTGAAAGGCTCCTGAGACATCAGGAAGATTGGTACGTATTGTATGCCATAATCCCGATTCTCTCATAGCTAATCCTCCCCACAGTCATATGGCACAATCTTCTTTTCTGAAGTACCTATCTTAAGAGATACACCATTAGCGGCTTGATTCAGATGCTCTTCTAGTTCGACCAATAATTTTTTATGAAATACTGAAATATTTCCGCCATGACTTTCATTCTTCCGAAGAGATTCTATGGCATATGCGAATACAGTCATTAGCCGATTTCTTCTAATAATGTTTTCCACTTTATGTCTCCTCTGACCCTTTTAATTTCTATAATCCTTATCTATATTTTTAATATAGCGCAACTTGAGCAGAATAGAATAGGAAAAATTATTAAATTTTTAAAATAATTTGATTAGTTTGGATGAAGTATTACCGAATTTGCACTGAGGATTAAAGCTGTGTTTAAGGCCTACATCGTATAATAAACTTTCACATTTGCCCAAATACCGGTTGTAATCAATATCTTTAGGAAAATCTACAGGAAGAGCCATTAGCGGCTGCGCACCATCGGTTAAGGCTACATTATTGCCGTTGCTTTGGTACTTAATAGCCCCGTTAGCGTTTTTTCCATAATACCATCTGATTATTTTTCCCAAGTAGACTCCATCCTTTACTGCCCCGCCCTCCACTTTCCTTAATGTCAGAAATTTACGAATATCTTTACATTCTCTGATTGTTTGCTCAAATGGAGTACCATGTTGAACGTAGGCAAAAAGAGCATCGTTACAAATTTCGTCTTGGGGGTTCTTTGCTTCTAGGTTACTAACAGCCGGAGGTCCAAAACATCCTTTGGTTTTAATCTTACCATTCTTCTTAATAGCAAAATAGTTATTTACATCTCTGGAATAAAGAGCTGAATACTCGCTTCTTTCCATCGATAACCGGGTTATTTGTTCCCATTCCTTAATACAACGAGTTAGCACAGTCTCTAAACTAAGTGGATAGCGCACCACTATACCGTCAGTATTGGCACTAACTACTTGAAGCCCATGCTCTTCTAAGGAATTTATCTGCATTAATAGCAATAGCTGCCCAGTTAGTGTTACCTGGAGCATTAACTTTGGTTCATATAAAATAGAGTATTTAGATGATAGCTTCCCAAAAGATCCATTATTTACAATCTTTAAAGTATCAGCAACTTCTGTATCATTTGTTGACTTTGCTACAGTACGCTCATCCACACTGGTCTTAAATACTTTTAAAAAAGCAGGCCCAATGTGCTTAGGACTTATTCCACAACGTAGTATAGTGGCAGGGTAATACCCAGTAACATCATGATCAGCTAGACCCCAGCCATCTTCAGCCTTATACCAGACCGAACTCTCGGAAGAATGAAGTCCACCTATTCCTAGCCGATAAATAGACTTGCCGATCTTGATCTCATAATTATCAAGTTCTGGAGGCATAACTATATGCCCAAGCTTATCTAAGGTAAAGTTACACCCAGAAATTATATCAAGTACTTCATGATCTAGTGTTATAAACTCTGGAATGTCATACTTAAATTCTTTCTCTACGGTAAGTGCTTTACAAGGCTTATACCCCAACTCTTTAGTCAAATTTAAAGTAAGTATTATTTCTGCTATCTGAGCATCCGACTTTGATCTCAGATCCGTATTATATCGCTTAGACATAGTTCGACGAAGATCTATCTGAGGCAATATATGATTATAAAGTAGTGCTGTTGCCTTTAGATCCTTCCCGCAATAAGTAGCAACTGCATTCATTTCGTCTCTAGTCAATACTCTATTGAACATTTCTTCAGGTAGATCTTGCAACTCCTCTACATGTAATCGACCGGCATAAGTTTTAAGTGAGTCTTTACCCCGAGGCAAATCTATTAGATCAATATGATCAATGTTTAATGGAACAGTTTTGTATTCTCCTTTTAGCTTCCATTCTGGGGTATGTTCTACTATTAATTTATCAGAAATTTCCTTTAACCGGGTGTTGGTGGCACCAGCTAAAGCAAACTGTAGCATTGGAACATCATATTTAATACCATTAAAATCAATTAACTCATATTTATTGATTATTTCTCGAATTTTTTTATAGTCTAACGGCTTATCTTCTAGCTGCTCAAACTCCGCCATTACATTATCAGACAATCTCATAAATTTAATCAGCCAGTAATTAGGCCCACACTCAGTATCCCATACAGCTTGAGGTTTATCGCTTGACATATAAAGTAAAGAACCTCCTTATAAGGTAGCCTCTTGTAATTGACAATACAGAAAACCATGCTGTCATCATTAAATTATCTCTAAGCAGAATATGTATTCCAAACAACGGAAAGATAATAATCTGACTTAAAAGAGTTACCCCGCAGCCAACTATAATATTAGTACAGCTCTCCAATAGACTGTAGGTTTTAGTCTGGGCCATCTTTTCCACACACCTTAACCGTCCTCATCTTAAAGACTAATCTCTCAATAGCTTCCTGATGCGCTATAGATAATTGCCCCCGATTAATTCCATCTATTCTATTCCAGATACTGCGGAGTAGTTCAAGCATTTCCTCAGCATTATTTATTACCAAAGGATGGATATATGGATGATCGGTTCGTAGCATATCACTTTTCCCATTTATAAACATCAAAAGGAAGATGAGTTTCATCTACTTCAATTAATTGGAGTTTATCTTTCCTGCATATCTTAAACATATTAGTTCGAAGTTTTTGGATAGCTTTGATTTCAGTTGTTTTACAATATTGTTCATTTCTTAATTTGAATTCTACTATGTTACTAGCCATGTTTATACTCCTATTTTAAATATGAGCCTGGTCGCAATCTTTTCTTATCAATAATTGCTTGTAGTTCCTCAGGAGAAGCTAAAAGATATTTGTCTACTTCCTCTTGTATCCATATTCGCCAACTCTCTTCCTTATTTTGTTTGTCAAGAGCATTAGCTTCGGCTTTTTCACATACCCAAATTTCTACACCTAATATCTTTCTTTTATGCATAATAGCTTAATCCTTAAATTTAACCCATTCGCCATTTTCCAAATATTTTGATAATTCTTCTTTACTATAGTGTCTAAAATCACATCGGGAAAATGTAATATTACATTTGGCACAAGCATAAAGCGTACCTGCTCGATCTTTATTTCTTAATCGCTGACGTACTATCTGCATTTCCTTTCCATACCAAAATGAATTAAATCCATACTGCCCTTCTAATACACTTCCAAACTTCCCAGAAGTTATATGTAATCCATCTTGACAGCATAGCAAATAGTTGCCATCAGCTCCAACATTGACATAGAGAAACGGCTGATTACAGCGGCGAGTTAAAGGTTGCTCTAATGGCTTCATTCCAAATTCTTTTGCCTTTTCCCAGTTAAGATTCCCATACCAGTTACCGAGTAACCCTGCCCTAAATCGTGATTTTGGCCAAAGCCCAGGATGATCCATTAATACAATAAATTTGGGATGTGGACCATAATATTTCCAGGGACTAGGGGCATCCTCGGGAGCGTCATAATATTTATACCAAGGATAACCTGATTCTTCAGCCAGTTTTTCAAATATTTCTGGGGGCCCATATTGATCTACATAAATAATATTAGCTCCGGCATCTAATAACCTCTTAAATGTAACAGCACCACTTATCAATTTAGTACCATTAGTAGTGATTTGGATCTGGGAAAGAGGAGCTAATTGTCTGCCTATTGGCAGCCACTCTGTTAAATCCGGATTTAGGGTAGGTTCCCCTACTACTCCGCAAATATCGACCCTAACAGTTGGAGATACTTGGCCCAGAATATTCCAGGTGGCTGTCCATACTTCTTTAGACATGAGTAATTTATCTTCATACTGTATTAAATCAGAACAACAATGACCACATTTTAGATTACATCCAAATGAAGGTTCTATTACCCAGACCCGAGGTGAAGTAGACCCTAGTGGCTTTATTCGCTTTATCTGTTTCATCTTTTTCCACATAAACAACTCCTTTATTTCAGTCTTACTAATTTCATTCCATGCTCATTATTTCCTTTGGGAATGACTAAACCTTCCTTCATGATGAGTTTATTCTTTTTAAAAGGTTTATAATTAATATGATGTTGCCAGCGATTCCATTTCCAAGTAATACAACATACGTCTGGATGCTGATCTCTTAGCGACTCAGCCATCTTCAAACGACCATCATCTTTATATAACTCCGTCATATTCCCACCTTTCATTACCAATGTTGTCATTTTATTGGCTAAAAAGGCATAAAACAGAATCGTACACCATCCATCTTTCAACACTCTTAAACTTAGATCGGTATCCTCATTATACTTTCCTCTCCACCTGTAAGGAAGATCATTCTTAATTAAAATACAAGAATAGATTCTAGTGTTAAGACAGAAAGCAGGGTTTTTTTTGGGGGCAGCTGTTAATAGTGTATATTGAAAACCAGATAGGGCTACATTCTCGTACCTATCTACAAAATCCTCAGCTAGCTTTAGGACAGTTCCTGATGTTACCCGACCTTTAAAATTTTGGTTCAGACGATAAAAGTTATAGATATTATCATCCATGATCCAATGTCGTTCTGCTCCGATAGATATGGCATGTTCCCATACCCAGTTTCTAGCAGGAATAGATCCTAATCCTAAATTGGAGAAAGGTAATACAAAGATTTTAGAAGGATCAATTACCTTTGCATATTGGTCATATTCTTGGGGTTCGACTACGATATGGTAAGGTACATTTATCTTCTCCAGACATTTTGCTGTTAATCTGCTCTCCCACCGGCCCTTCGAGATAATATATACTGGATATTTTGGTTGCATTATAAATTACCCTTAATTGAGACTAATTCATTCAAAACCTTTCCTCCTCTTCTATCTCATCTATATATTCTACATTCTTATCCATACCTCTTCGCTCTATTAATGCAGGAAACCAGATTGTCTTGGTCTTTTCCGTAACAGTTAAGTTAGTTAATTTAGCGAAGGCTTTTCGATCATCTATACTTCTAAAGCATACCTTAATATATTCAAAGGGTGGGTCATTCTCTTGAATAAACTCAGGCATATCATTCCATTCTTTACTCCAAGTATTCTTATCTTCAGCTTCATCATCTTCATCAAAAATAGACAAGGTCCGAACCGCTTCTTTCTCCTCCTCATATTGCTTCTTTTCATTCTTTGGTCTCATATTATCCTTCTCCTGCTGGAATTAGTTACTACAAATATATCTGGGAGCCAAGTAAAAGCCTTATTTAATCAATCCGCAGAGTACACCTTCAAGCCCGTTTGCCCCTCTCCAACCTGCTGGATTAGGCCATGCCTCGAAATTTATAGTTTCAGCAAGCTCCAGCACCCCTCTAAGGGTCTTGCCATTCCAGCATGAAGGATACAGGCTGCTAATATAAAACTCTGCTGAACCACCCTTGATCCCCTTCTCATCAAATGTAATTTGAGTAAACTCGCCCTCGGTAAATTGAAGAATTTGATTGATTCCTATAAGTAAAGCCGGATCTACCTTATTATCGATAAATACAACCTTATTTAGGATCTTATTAATATCGGGGAATTTGGTATCAAGAACATTAGCTTGAAGCCAGTCCTTATCGGTATAAAAAAAAGCCACCTGGTTCTTGTTTAAAACTGTTTTAACCGGCTCATTCCCATTATTAAGAAGCTCCGATATAGCTTTGGCTGGAATAACTGCGGAAATGCCTTCAGCCCTGCATGGAATTTTAGCGGCTACACTACCATCACTGGCATAGGCAAAATTATCATTAAAGAATATTCCCTGGAGGTTAGGCCGCTTGGGAGACCCCATAAAGCCTTGAAGCACCTTAAGAACAGGAAGAATAGGTCCAAACTTTAGTCCTTCTCCTTCGGGCATAAAAATATTCCCAAAGGCATTCATTATTAGTTGAATATCGATCTTAAAAGATCCGTCCCGGATCGTCAAGACATCATCATTCTGACTCAATTGAGGATTCTTGCAAACACTTATGGCTGCAGTAAACTTATGAGCAGGTACATTAAAATTAAAGCCTGCTAGTTCCGGAATATACATTGACATGGTTATGGCAAAATCTGTAGCTGTAACCTGGCCATCTGCTACATTAAAACATTCCCAAGTAGCCGACTTAAACTCCGATTTAGGTACAAACTTATCCAGTAAATTTAGTTCATTGATCATATTTAAGCTCCCTAAATAAAAGGGCCGTTTAAAAGACCGGCCCCGTATGCAATAACCTCACCGTATATAATTACTCGGCTATAGTCTCTACACCCTCTACATTATTAATTTCTTGCTCGGACTGTTCGGCTATTGCCGCGATTACCTCAAACTCAATATATTTATGCTCAGCCATCCAAGGTAGATCCGCCCTAGTAATACCAGCTTTAAGCGCCTCGCCGATAGTCATACCGTCACTATAAAGATCCCACCGAACATAGAGACCGGTTCCTTCCCGGTGTGGATTCTTAGGCGCCAAAATATGAATTTTTGTAGAAAGAGGGATACTGACAATTTTATTCAGTTTAAGGGGTTTAACAAGTTCTTTAGTAGGCACCTTTACTGCCTTGGGTTCCGCAGGGATTTTGGATTCAGCTAATATCTGGGGCGCAGGAATTTCAGTAGGTACCTTGTTGGATACAAGAGTTTCAGATACAGGAAGATCAAATATAGCTTTAGTTACCCGATCCATAGCCAAGGTCTTATTGCTAAAGCCTTTGACCTTCTTCTCCGGCCCGACTATCGCATTATATATCTGAGTAAGAATAGGTGTGCTAAATTGATTCAACTCTTCCGGTACCTTTGCCACTTCTGTTCCCACCTCAGCTGACTTGACTCCTTCCTCCAGATCATTGTACTTACCAAGATACTTTACTTCACCCGCAGTTCGACGATCAATGTTAATTACCATTAGAATCTCCTTTGCTCGCTCAGTGAGCGGAATGGGGGAAGTTAACCAGATATGTGCAAGCTGATCTGGACTTGTTCCCAGTGGTTTAAAATAACGCTTATAATCCTCTACTGTAAATTTAAGAATATCTCGAAGAGACTCATCCGTTACCCCAGTAGAGGATTCCTTATCCTGAATCATCCCTAGCAATACTACTCGGCCACTAGCATGGGCTAAGTGCAAGTACACATGAGCATATGAGTCCCTACAGACTTGTAGAGCTATAGGGTTCTCAAGAAAGAAAGCACGAATTTCTATTTCTGATACTTTCTTCCGCATTATAGTTCCTTCAACTTTTTGTACTCAAACCCACGATCAATAACTTGTTCGAGAAATTTAATCCGAGTTGTTAATCTATTAACCTCGGAAAAATCATCCTTAGCCCCTAATGAGCTATGCACAAACATCTCTTGAAGGAATTCTAACCGAGCCTCTTTTGCCCGCAATTCGGTCTCGTACTTTCTTACCTCGGCAACTGATAATTTATGCTTCTCGACATGCTCAGAATTAAGTCTCATTGTCTTACCTCCTTTAATCCTATAATTCTTACCTACAAGACAAATATATCATCAAGAAAGCCGACGGTCCACTTTTTTGTTAATTTCCAGGGAATTATTTTAACTTGTTCTTCCCATAGGATTACTACCTGGAATTCATCGAAATATTGGATAAGGCTACTAGGAATAAGAGCGGTTCTGATATGGATTTGATGTTTCCCAGCTTTACTTAAAGCAATTATCATTTCCCCCATCTTTCGGTATCCCTTCCGAGTGAACCAATGCTGATATGCCCCCGCCGAATAATCTAAAGGAGGTTTAAACAATCCGGCGCAACTCATAAGGATACCAGCTGAAGCTGATTTAGAACATATTCCCATACCTTCGCTTTCTATTCGATAGGCTTTAAGCATGGCAAGGCTCCTTCCTATAATCCTAAATTAATCTACTACTTACTTTTTGGGGTTGGTATAGCCAAGGCCAGTAGTACAAAAACGGGCCCGATAAACAAGGCTACCATCGTCACAAACTTTAAGCTCAATTGTAACATAGGGAATTACCCACTCCAGGTTACAAATTTTACAAACATAATGGTAATGAGCTAAATAATACCTTTCCTTTACCCACCTTACATTTGTACAGCTACAACCTTGAGAATGATACACCCCTGTAGCCACACTTCTGCATACGGGGCAAGGCCGAGTCGGTATACAACTTTTAATCTTCATTAATCACCAAAACCTTAACCTGTAAATTAAAAATGTGGCCATCTATACTTATTTCTTTTGGAAGATTAACTAGCTCCCCAATAGCAAGCCGTCCAACATATGAAGTTTCCACCCCTTTTCGGCTGTCTCCCGCCCCAAAGCCCAAAATAATTACCTTAGAGCCTTCCGGAATATCCTTAATTTTATTCATAATTTCTCTCCTTTAATCCTTTAATCTGTAACTCTAGAATAATCATATCACTATGATATTGGGTTGTAAAGCGGTTCTTCACATTTTTCTTATCTCGATACAAAATTTTTTATCGTGCCAAAAGCCGGTTACTCGATAACCTCCGTCCTCCTCCATATGCTGTGCAGCTCCCTTTAAATTAGTTCGTTTCTTAAGTACTCGGACGCATAGCCTGCCTAGTAATATCTCCACCTCGGTATCTACCATCCTCGCCCCTTTGACGCGTATGGTCGGCCCTTGTCGTCCGGGTTAGTTAGCAATCCGATCTGATTAATAATTGTCGGTCGTGGCATCTTTTTATGCATAAAAGAAAGTTCCGCTCCGTGTGCTCGGCCACATGTCTGTCTTTTCCTAAAACCGGCAGCACTCTCATTTTCATTTCTTACTAATACCTTTCCGCACCATGCCAACCTACAAACTCTATTCTCTTCAACTGTTCGTACTTTCATGCCTTTTTCTCCTTCTTTGACATATCTTCCAATTCTTGAGAGTAGAAAAACCAATTTACATCATATCTTCCATGTCCATGTATACATACCTGAGGAACACTTATTGTGTGAGTTTTAACTGTGCATGGTCCATTCTCGCATGCTCTACACCTAAATTTTACAGAGACTTTGCTCATATTCCCATTCTCCTCATCTCATGATAGCATCTTCGAATTGCTATTGTGTCATTTAGAGCATCATGTGCTCCTTGTACTGATTCCATAAATAAAAATTGGTGAAGTTCCTCTAGTTTAGGCCACTTATAATTTCCGAACTTACCTGGAAGCCTACAGAGATTTGTGCTTGCTATCATTGTACAATATCTTTTTCCATTCAAGATCTTCATTGCGCTCTTAGTATCACCTGCTCGATTAAATGCTATGGCTAACATTTGCGAATCAAACCCCCAGTTATGACAGGCCATTACTGAAGATCGTGACAATATATACTTTACCTCTTCCAGCATTGCTCTACTGGGAATACCTTCATCCAGAATTTGCTCTTTCGAGATACCATGTACAGCTTCAGCCTGCGGATCTAATTCCCAGTCTGAATTAATATCACTAGGATTTACAATCATAGAGCGGCTAAAATACCCATCAGCATGATCCAATATCATTGCTATCTGGATAATATCAGGTTGGCAAACATGATTCATGGGCATACGTCTAAGGATCATGCCCGATGTTTCTGTATCTAGGAACATGGGAGCAAAAGCTGATAAACATTCATCTGGTATAACTGATTTATTAGTTTTGGGTTGAGCAATTTCTGTTGAGATAGATAATTTGCTAGTAACTATTTGTTCCCAGATGTTATCGGTCATAGCCCTCCTCACATATTTCCATTTCCTCCAATTCATTCATTACTTCCTTAACTGCTAAAGCAATAGCGTTACAACAGGTATCTGGCCCCTGGTGGCATTGAATACCGCTCATACCTTTGATTACTCTATCTGGTTCCATTCCGCTACGAAGTCCATATGAGATCATCCTAGCCATACCGTCAACCACTGCGGACCCGCAACCGCCAGCCTTCCCTAGTATAGCGAATACCTCTATTATCTTTCCATTAATATGACCTACAATTATATACATTGGGCCGCAATGAGTCTCTTTCTGAAGAGTAAAACTCGGCACTTTAGCTGGCCGTTTAGAGACAGTCATACTGACAATCCTCTTGCTAATATTTCACTTTTTATTCTTCTCTCAATTTTTAATTCAATAATCAGATCGTCAGTAGGATATAGCCCCACATGTTTATATATTACATTGAGTATCTCTTTTAATTCCGTTACTTTGAACTTACAATATTTCATATTATAATACTCCTTTTTTCTCCTTGTTCCTCTTCCGGAACAGTTAATTTCTTCACCAGTACCAGTATATCATAAGCTATCCGAGCAGCCTGATCCGGAGTAAATGCTATCCACTTCACAGGCCGATCCCCAAAGTTTAGTTTTATCTTACCGTCTATAATTCCTAGTAACAGTCGGATCTTATCTTCATCTTGCTTGAGGTATTCTTCAACTTCCTCTAGTGTAGGAAATACCTTGTCAGCATTAGAGAATTCCTTGTCAGCATTAGAGAATTCCTTATCATTAAGTAATCTTTTGTCTGTATTACGCATTTTATACTCCCTCAAACTATCTTACATTTTGGACAGACAATACCTTTTAAAACAGGGTCATATACCCAGCCTTTTGGATGTTTATCAGCCGCATCAAAAAACTATCAGCTTTCCATTTAATTATTATTCCGCAATTTTTACATGAATTTTTCCAAATCATTCATCCTCCAAAAGACCGGCTGTATTTTGCATAGTTAATTCAGCCTTAGTTATATTCGGAGGATCTTCCCGTAATTCTGTGTCAAAATGGCCATAAGACCAAAAGGCCAGGATAATACCACATTCACCGCAATAATATTCTTCCTCTAGCGAATTTATTCCATCTGAGCTATCCCTAACTTTAGTTCTGATTCTATATCCGCCACAATAGGGGCATCTAACTGGGGTTCCATCTAACATATAACAGTTTGAAAATAATTTCTTAGCTTTCCCACTTACAGATCCCATGCTGTATCCCTTTGTGCACGGATAATATGAAGTGATTCCCGTGCTCGTGTAGCGCCCACATACCAACATCTCTTTTCTGCATCAGGATTCATTTCAGCTGCATGCCATGTTGCCATACTCATATCTGTCATAAGTAATACATGATCACTTTCTCCGCCCTTAACAGAGTGAATTGTGCCTATATTAATTCTAGGAGCTTTAGTTAGACTACCCCCACGTCGAAGTACGCTTATATACCAATCTCGCTCGTTCCTAGGTATCTTATCTAAAGCCTCATGCCAGATAGTACCGGGCCAAGGGTGAGTAGACAATTTTTCCACCAGGTTCTTATCTGCTGTAGATGGTTCTATACCTTTACGCCATTTTTCATAAGCTAAGATTGCATCTACGTGTTTACTAATAATTGCACTTTCTCCTCGAATTGAATAAGTATATCCTTGATCACGAACTATTGTAATTAATTGAGAAAGCAAATATGAGTTACGGGCTAAAAGATACCATGTACCAGATACCGATAAATCCACATCTTCAGGATCACTATAATATCGAATTAAACCTTCTTTATCCATTGGTTTATACATCTTAGCACATCTAGTCTTAATTGTAAAAGAAATCTTTTCAGCTAATTGGTGAATAGCTCGTGGGATTCTATGACTTTGATCCAAGATTACTCTACGTCCAGGAAGAGTTTGAAACTGCACCACATCCGCTCCACTCCATTGGTAAATAGCTTGATCGTCATCTCCTGCAATATATACTCTTTGCGCATTAGGAATTACTACCCGCCGTAAATAATCCCATTGCAAGGTTGAAAGATCCTGGGCCTCATCTACTATTACCACATCAACATCTATTGGCCCTTGAGGAATTTCCAACATATCTGTAAAATCCAAGATGCCTCTATCCTTTTTATAGGATAGGAGTGTATTGCTAAATCTTCTCATCTCAAATTTATTTAATTCTTCATCACCATCTCCTGCGCATAGTCTAAATGCTTCTTCAGTGGTGATCATTCTGTTACGAGCAAAGCCATCTAAAAATTGGTATCTATCTCCTTTATTTCTACCTCCATAAAATCCTTCCTCAATTGCAGCAACACTCCCTCCAAATGTAAGGCCAAGAGCATTTCCTATCTCAGTATAATTCTTTGGTCCCATTACTTCATTACGTCGTAGCCCTAGTCTACGATATGCTAGTGCGTGAAGAGTCACCCAGTATGGTGCATCTTTCTCATTAAACCCAAATTTCTCAATAGCTCTAGTTAAAATAACTTCGTTGGCCTTTTTAGTAAAAGTCAAGACTGCTATTCTACTAGGATCTATCCCATTAATTAATTCCATATCTATTATCTTAAGCAATTCGAAGGATTTACCAGTACTCAACCGGGGGGGCCAAGTATGACCGTCTGATTATTCATACTCAGCCCCCCGAATTTTACACTCGCGCCTAATGCGTGCGTGCTCCTTAAAATATTTATTATGTGATGGATAAACCACTAAATATCTCAATTTCTTAAAACCTCTCTTCTTCATCCTTTAAGGGAATTACTATTGAAGCAAAATCCTCAGTCTGATGTTGAAACTCAGGGAATCCCCATACACCCCAGCATTTCTTTTTAATCATAAATTTGTCATTCTTACCCCCATGCTTCCTAAAGATTGCATATAATTCATTTAATTTAAATGCTTTAAATCGCTCTTGATTAAGGTATTTAAGAAAGTCTTTGCTCCTAAACCAAGTTATTCCATCTGGATCTGTCCATGGATGACCAAGTGTAATCTCATCTTTATCCAGGCCGGTAACTTTCCCTAGGCAGAATGCTTCTAAATGTAACATTAATTGCCCTTCCGGACCAGCATCCGCTGGTAATTCCATTACCTCAGCTTCAGCCATAAGCTCATTCGCTAGGATCTGCCATTTAGGTGCCGGAACTGGGAGCCGTACTCGCTCAAATCGCTTGGTATATTCTCGTAAAAATCGCCCTTGATCTAATATCATATCCAGAGTTACATCCAGTTGATGCCCATTGGACATGGGAAAAATCCATTGAGGCTCATCGCTACTGCCATCAGGCGGACGATATACTCTTATCGGCCGATCCACTTCCTCTAATACACAGAGTATTGCGTCTTTATCAGCTGCACTTGCAGATGGTCGGCCTACTCCTCTTGTTTCTCCAATTCCAAATCTACGCCGTTTACATTGCTCTTTATTACAATGTTCCCAAAGCGGTACATCACCGCATTTATATCTATATTCTTTTTTCCCGATACTTTTAATAATACCTGCTACTTCTTCAAAACTACCTCTCATCCATGCCGTATTATATTCTGAAACTTTAGTCTTCCAATCTTCATATCGTTTTCGGGCATACACAGCTAAGGATAAAAGAGCATTGTTTTTAGACCCTTCCGGGAAGCCGTTTTTAACTAAGTATTCCAGACAAGGCGGTGCCTCACTCCATTCATCATCAAGATTATCATCATTCTTAGCAAGTTTAGGTATAAAAGATTGAATAAATTGAAGGTTAACTTTATAAGATTCAGCCAGAGTTAAGAATTCTTCAGCTGCAAGAGGTTTTTCATTATGAATGCAATACCTTGTAGTAAAATCTGCATGCTGGTAAGGCATATTAATCCAATTACCAGTAGCATCCGTTTCTAATGCTTTTTGTTTAGGAAAAATCTCTAGTTCTTTTTTCCATACCCCAAGAGCTACTGAACATTCTCTTAATTTATCCCTAAGTAAGGTTCCGGGAATAGGCTCAGAGAAAAACATATACATATGAGCGCCACCGCTTTTAGTTCGGCATACTAATAGCGGCGCCCCAATATTTTTAATTCTTTGCCCTAATTCTATATGATCAGTAGTATAATCATCTACATCTATAGCTCCCCAAAGACAAGTCCCATCCTCTCGAATGGGAATAATCCCAATACCAATCTCTCCAGCCAGATGCCTATCCCATAACGCATTTGTAACTGATGCATGAACAGTAAGAGCTTTCCCTTTTACCTTATCGCCAGCTGGCTTCTTTGAGTCATCGACTTTATAGGTTCCATGAGACTTTTCAAGCCCCATGAATAATGTATGAAATCTTTCGCCGAGACTCATGAAACAATGCGTCTAGTCGCCAATTCCTCAGTTATTCCGTCAATCCACTTCAGCCGCTGTTCTTCTGTTATATCTAATCGACATACATCTCCTTCAAACCAGACATACGAGCAATTATAACAAAATTGCAGCTGCTCTCCAGGACCATTGCAAGAAGTAGTATCTACACTACATATATTTAGATCAAGATCTTCACTATTTAATGCTTGAAGCTGGTCCTGAAGTACCTCAGTGGAGACATCTTGAATTTTACGCATTATAATCTCCTCAAAAAAGCCCTAGCTCCTAGTTGTCGAAGGTCGATTCGCTTCGGAGCTAGGGCATTGAAATCGACCCTACTAAAATTGATTGTTAAAGGGTTCGGCACCGGTAGATTCTTCAATATCAGGCTCGACAGGCTTGGCCGTGCCGCTGAGGATCATCCCCCGGAAGTTCTTAGCTTCAAGAGCTACTTCCACATTTGGCACAGTACCTTCATGGGTAATTGTAACACCCATCCAGCCGCCTTGGTCATTCTTTTCCGGGACAGTAGTAATACGGTAGACTTGGGAATATAGTGGTGTAGGTTTGCCATTGTGCCGAAGTCCGTTGGCAAAAGCATACCATTTCTTTGACTTCTTAATCTGGGTGGCTTTAAGAGAAAATAATACAGGGGATACTTCTTCGTCGTCAAGAGTAAGGCCGAACCATTGCCGATTATCTACTAGCATAAGCCCATCTGGAAGAATATCGTGGCCTTTCTCGTCACGCTCACAGGTAAGTAGCACCCGATCCAGATCCGCTGCAGATATCTGCCCCCTAAATCCGGTACCATCAGCCTTATTTGAAGCCCATTTGGTTCCCACCCGGAGATACATAGCCGGGACAAAAAGCACACCCTTCTTGCCGTCATATCGCTTGCCTGTAACGCTATTCTGGAACATACCAGGACGCATTGTCTCATCGTATTCTGGACTTGCCTCATCGCACTCAGGACTGCCCTTCTGAATAACCCGCAGGAAGGGGATAGCATAATCGGCTGCCGTACCATTCTCGAAACCTACTCCGGAATCTTCTTCCATCATAGCTGCCAACTGGCTTTCCATTGGTACTGAGGCAGCTTCTTTAATCGCTACTGCTTTGGATTCTTCCTTAACAACTTTTCCCATTTCTATCTCCTTAGTTAGGCGCTAAATTGCAGGTATATTGACTGACCGTCCCTCCGCGACGGAAAAAAGGTGGATTCCATTACCATTTGAAATACATATTGCCCAAGTGTATCATAATAGTTGATAAATATAAAACCCTTTGCCACTGAATCACCTCCCTTTAGTTATTCATCTTTACCCATACTTCAAAACTTTCTAAGCATTCTTTACATAGCTCCCATGCAACTTTATTACTTCCACTTGGATATGAAAAGTCAGAATCCGGTATTAAAAGCAATTTTTTACTGTTAACTTCCTTCTGGCATCTATCACAAAAATATTTAGTCATTTCTTTTTCCCCGCAGGTTTAATCTCTGTTTTATTATAATTGTAAATCTGAAAGCACTCTTCCGGAAATTCAACCCCTCGGCCCTGTTGTTCCTTTACTAATGCTTTAAGAGTAGCCCAGTGTACGCCTATCTTCTCTGAAATAGGGATACCAAGTATAGTGGCTAAATTCTTAAATTCTATAGCCATCTTCTTATCCTCTTTTCCCAGCGTTATACTTAATTCATCCTTAACAATATCACCGAAGCCTTTAGATGAAAGCCAATCTGCTGCGTCATCCTCACTACCCTTCTTGATTGCCGCAGTAAGATCAGGCTGTACCTTGACTACAAATCCAGAAGCGAGTTTAAATTCAGACATACCACCAAGCGAGGCCATTAATTCTGGAATAGTTACTTCAGAAAGAGTCCGTAATTCCTGGATTCGGTATAAGATCATTCCAGCTAAGTCTGAAATAGACAAGTCCTTATTAAACAGTTCAGGATCTATTGAGCCAACTCCCTGTTCTTTAGCCCATTTCATTAAATCGCCAATAGCAGATTGACTGGGAACTTTAGTAATTTGCTCACCCTCGAAAGTAGTTCCCAGTAGGTTAAGTTGTCTTTTTGCAAGTTCTGCCACCTGCTGAAGTCCCTCATTCTTTAGATTACTTGGTTCAACATTTTCTTCCTCAATTGTTCCCATAATCTCATCTAATAGTAAATCCTTTTTAGACATGCTTTAACCCTCCAATTGGTTTAACTTCTGGAACAGGTCAAAATTAACAACTATGTACATCCGCAATTCATTATCCCACTTCAAATAATTTATCTTTCCCCTATTGGCATTACTAGCTACTGCAGATGACATTCCAATTAAAGTAGGATCGCCTACACAAATTAAATAATCTTCGTCACAAAAATCTCTTAGTGCATCCTTTAGCCCCCAGGTAGTTGGCATGGTATTTAATGCAGCTGGCCCTGTCTGGCAAAGAATTATTGGCTCACCAAATTTTCTAGCATTATTAAAATTCATAATAGAGACCATGCGGCCATCTATTTTCCGCATTGGTTCTTGAGGAATAAAAACTCGGCCACTCTTCTTTTCACCCATATTTTATATTCTCCCTGTAATCCTTTAGCTATTTCATTATATACACTAAAAATAAAAAGTATATAGTTATTTTTCTTTAGGAGTCAACAAATCTCCTATTCCTAGACATTCTTCCCCGTATATACATTCGTAACAATCATTTTCAGTCTGTTCTATATAATTCGGTTTAGATCTAAAACATCTCGGTCGTTTCACTATATTCATTAAATCCACTCCCTAATATTTTCCCCCGTAATCATACTAGCTACATCCTGCATACCCCTAAGCATCCCGATAATCTTTACATCTAATGTATTAAGTGCTACTAAATCCACATAGGTTACAGGATTCCTTTGCCCGATCCTATGCGCCCGATCTTCAGACTGATTTCGGTCGAGGAGTGAAAAGTTGTTACTAAAATATACCACAGTTTGTGCAGCAGTTAAAGTAAGAAAAAAACGGCCAGCCTGTACGTGTCCCACAAAATATTTGACGGTAGAATTAGTTTGGAAAGCCTTAACTGAATTCTGCCTTTCGGTGTTGTCCACCCCACCATGATACTCAACAACCGACTCCTCACCGTATACATCTTTTATTCTCTTTACAATCTGGGCTATTTCAGCTCTGAACCTAGCCCAAATAATTACCTTTCCAGAAGTTTCTTCTAGTAGATCCATAAGACATTCAATCCTGGGATTTATTTCATCTATAGGTTGAGGTAATCGATCTATACAGGAATAACCAGTAACCGGAGTAAAATCATCATCATGAAACAATCCTGGTTCAGACCATGAATCATTAACCGACATAAGATCCGGTACAAAAAATCCTCCAGTAACCTGCTGTAATCGAATTAACTTAGTTACAGCCATAGGCGCTGACATTACATGCCCATCACATTCAACCAATATGCCTTTTTTAAGCTGATCATAGATCCTTCTCTGTTTTGTACTCAACTCTACATATCGTTTCACATAGAGCTTTTCCGGAAGGTCTAGGCACTCAGCCTTAGTACGGCGAATAGTATAAGGGACAACCTTACTCCTTAACTCCTCTAGTCGTTGATACTGAGGACGCCCATTTTCATCCTTTAATTCAAACTGAGCAAATGCAGCTCTAGGCGTCTTATGAATAATTCTTTGAATTTGTTGAGCCTGCCTAATTTCATGGGAAGGGGAAAATTTACCCATAGCAAGTACTAAAGCTACATCAATTAATTGAGTATATCTAGCCTTAAAAGTAATAAAACTAGAGTGGCCTATGATATTAAAATCCAAAAATCCATACTGTGCCCATAGATCATTAGGACCGCCATTGCTAACAGGTGTGCCATTAAGAATACGTCTATATTTTGTAAGGGGCACTAACTTTAAGATATTTTTAGTACAAATAGCCGATGGGTTCTTAATTCCGGAGGATTCGTCCACTACCATCATACAAGCGCCACTGTTTCTAAGGAACTTCTGAGCAAACTCAAATCCTCTCTTAGTAGCTATAGCCTGTATGTTCATGCTTAGAATATCCAGACCAGAGAATACTATTTTTTCTGTAGTGTCTAATGCTTTTTTCTCCACTTTATTTGGAGAGGCGGCCCAATAAGCTACCCTTACTGGGATATATTCGGGCATATGTTCTGGAATCTGATCTTCACACCATGCGCGGTGAGGGCCATTAGGGGCGATTATTAGAAGTGAGGTAATATTACCCCGGAGAAAGAGCCAGGCTGCATTATCGATGATCTGCTTACTCTTTCCTGTACCCATCTCACTAGTAATTGCACAGACCTTCCAATCCCGAGCCAGAAGGAAGTCTTCAGCCTGATGCTCAAGGAATGCAGTCTTGGGCTTATAATCTGTAATACTCACCATTGTAGTTTTACATGGATATCTGCTTTTTTATTCTCTTCTTTCCTTAAATCTTCATCAATTTCTGAGAGTATTCGGCTGTGGGCATCACATGCTAACCAAAATGTACAACCACATGGTTTAGGAGTAAACAGCCAACGCCAAATCATATCGGTAAGCATTTTTAAATCCTCCCTTTAATCCTAAAGCCAATTATAAACACCTTTAGAAAAAAGTAAAGCCCTCAGATATTATTTTAATTTAACCTAAAGCGGCCTTCTAAAATACCTGTATATAGAGCTGGAATTAAATAAATACCAAAATATTTCTTTACCTTTAGTGTATTTTGGCAACTGGGATAGCTAAATACCTTATTTATTAAGGAATTTAGCTTAATTCTTAACCTCCAGAATACAAGAATACAAGAATATCTCTAAAATAAATAATTACCAAAAAGTTTTTGGTAATTAATTTAATTTGGCTGCTATATAGGGTATTTTAGTTTCTGTTAAAAAGGTAAAAATACCCCAGGCGTAAAAGGAGAAAAACACCTGGGGCAATAACAATAACAATAAAAATGAAATTATCTAGCCGGAATAGGGGCATCCGCTTCAATAATTGGAGGCCCCGTTGCTACTTTACCGCTGATGCTCCCATCAAGATTGCTTCAACTGCAGCAGTTGCAGAACTTGGAGTCGCTGAAGCACCAACAGGAACACCTGCTGCTGGGCCAAGAGCACTTGCAGGTGCTGCGGCTACAAGTTCTGCCGGAGTAAGTACCGGAGCAACTGCAGGAGCTAAGGGAGCTGCCATATCGCTAAGAACCTGATTCATTGCAGCTGTAATGCCAGCTATCTTTGGCCCGAAAGCTGCCAACATGGGCTGTGCATTAGCCAATTGAGCTATAGCTGTACTAACTACCATTGGCACAGGAAGCCCAGTCCCCTGAAGCTGCTGGGTAAGAGCTTCCATGTCGGTAACAAAATTATTATGAGACGTTAAGGCTGTCTCTAATTTTGCAGCGATGTTACTGTTGAATGTCTTCAAATTGTTGAGGTCCGTTTCAATCTTTGCGAATAAATCAAACATGTTGTTTCTCCTTGTAGGCCCCTTCGAAGGGCCAGTTAATTTGGGACAGAGGTTGTTTTGCCTTTAATATAGGTGGCCGCCGCTCCTAAGCAAAAACTGATTGTACTCTGATCCCCATTTATTGTCGCACACACCCCCGCGGCGCATATTGCAAATGCAAATATTATTTCTATCGGATCAAACCTCTTCAAATAGTCCATTTAACACCTCTTTTATTTTAGGTAGTAGGAAGATAAAGGTTTAACTACGTTCGGCCCTTTCTGGTACCACCTTGCTTGTTCAAACTATATTGGAGATCTATACCCTAGCACATTTTTAGTTGGGTATCTGGAGACTTTTACTCCGCCACTCTGGTTTCCTCCCAAACACCTTATCATCCCATTTGCAATATTGGGGTGATCACATAATGTGACATGAGCAGCATTAGGATTCTGAGAATCATCCCTTTTCAAGACCACTATACATCCCAGAATAGGTTCTTTCAGTTTCTTTCCCCATGTCAGCCAATTAATGGCAGCTGCTGAATTAGTTCCGGGGAAACTGCATTCATCTGAAATAAAATTAATAAAAGATGAGCACCATGCAACATGATCTGATGTTGCTTTTAGTGCTGTATGCTGATCGTATTCTATAATTCTAGCTGTAGAAGTAGCTGTTCCGGACTCATGAATACCTAATTCTTTAATTGCAGCATCATGCATTTTTGCACATGCTTGCTCCGTAGTTATCATTGGTTTATTTCCTTAAGGATGAGAGATTATTGTTCCAGTTATTTTTCCATGCCGACCAAATATAACATTTCCCAACCCTATAGACCCCACTGTGGCTGTAAAATTAGCAGTAATGGTTTGAGATGTAGTCACCCCTGTTACAGTTAATGGGTTAGCAGTAGTAAGCGAAAAACCATTTGTTCCAGTCCAATTAACAAAATTATATCCAGCATTAGGTACTGCGGTAACTGATGTGCAATTAGACCCATAATTGATATTTTGAGGGCTGGTTCCACTTATAGACCCATTGGGTCCAGCCAAAAAGGTCATGGGCCAAACCTGGATACTGAAATTTCCAGTAACAGTGCATGCTCCGGTGATAGTACCAGTAGTATAGGATTGGGAGTTTACGGTGTTAAGACTATTGTTGAATGCAGTTTGATTACATCCGCTAATGGATTTAACATAGTATCCAGTGTTGGCATCAAATAGAAAATCAGTTGTTCCTCCATAATTAACAGTTTTAGGGGAAGTAGTGCTACCATCTAAAGTACCATTACTACCTGGTGTAGCTGTAACAGTGTAAGAGTTGATTATAAATCCAGCAATTATACTATGATTACCGATTACATTGGAAATAGTATATGTTTTTCCAGAAAGAGAGGACATTACACTGCTACTATTATCAGTTAAACTAGATATTGAATATCCGGTGTTTGGGGATAAAGTGCAAGTGCTACTTCCTCCACTAGAAACCGTAGTTGGCGAGCAACTAAGACTACCATTTCCACCACTTACACTGGTTGTAATACTATAAGGTGAAGATCCTAGCGAGATTTCATTTCCGGTTATAACTGATGAATCAGCTAAAATTCCGGTAGTGCCAGAAGAGTTATAAACCCAACTATTGCCAGATGTAGCAGGAGATCCGTTATCACTCCAGTTCATCCAGTAAGTTGTCTTAGGCATACTGCTCTTTACATCAGAAATAAATGCAGACCAATTAGTATTGGAAGAACATCCGCTGGCAGTGCAAGGCCCATATTCTGTAATAGCAAAAGGTTTGCCTAGAGCAGTTAAGGCAGAATAATCGCTAGATATAACCGGGTTTACACCATTATATATATCGTAACCTACTATATCAACATAATTTGTTCCAGGATAGTAAGTTGTGTCATTTCCTGTATTACCGTTGATAGAATAGACAAAGAGAATATTATGGAGTCCCTTAGTCACTGTTAAATAGTTAAAGATAAATTGCCAAACACTTATAAATTGTGCGGCTGGTTTATTTCCCCACCAGAACCAATTACCATTCATCTCATGGAAGGGCCGATAAAGAACAGTAACACCAGCTGTTTGAAGAGTTGCTATGGTATTAGCTACATCACTTAGATCTGCAAGAAAGTTAGAATTAGTTGTGAGAGTAGAAAAGTCAACGCTTGTAGTATCCCAGGCTGTTCCACTTCCACTTCCACTTCCAGGAGAATGAATGCTAGATTGAGTCACAGGATTATTCAAATGTTCAACTAGAGTTATAAGACTATTGCTATTACTTCCTTGGCCATTAGACCAAGAAGCTAATTGACTAAGCTCTGAAGAAGAATAATCATAATGAGCATCAAATCCTATAACACCTGGATAATTTCCAAAATTGGACTTGATTGTTGGGATCATATTATCCCAACCAATTTGCGTCATTTGTCCACCAACATATTGATTAGATAAATTTTTAAGATATGAAAGAGTAGCCACCGTTCGGGCATTAGCGTTGGTATCGGCTGTAGTTACCCCTGAAGAAAGATTAATGGTGGTACTAGCCGAAACTGAAGAACTTATGGTTGCTGCTGCATCTTTAGCCCAAGCGTATGCAGTTTGACTTCCACTTGATCCAAAAGTAATGGAAGTATTGGGGGATGAATTCCAAGAGCATCCTGAAGAAGAATTAGTAGTAGTTACACAATATCCTGTAACACCATTTGGATCTGTAGCTGTAAAAGAACTGATAGGTACAGTTAGAGAAGCAGAGGTAGATGGAAGAGTAAAACTGGTGACCACCGGCCCACCTCCTCCACTACCACTACCGAAAGTAATAGCAAGAGCGTTACTAGCAGCCCCGGTAGAATCGACTACATACAAATAAGCATTAGAATTATTCGCAAAACTTCCTTGGTT